>NZ_JBMLSD010000199.1:0-55966 GCF_049240685.1 Flectobacillus sp. | reverse complement strand
TACAGGTCATTGTATGGCTGTAGATGGCGGAGCATTTGCTTAATCAAAAGGTTTTGAAGGTACGAGGGAACAGGCACGAGGGAACAGGCACAAGGCAACAGGCACAAGGGAACAGGCAAAGAGCTGTGCTTGCCAATGCCTACAGCTTACAGCCCAAAGCCAAGCTCAAGGCAAAGAGTTATGCTTGCCAAATGCCTACGGCTTACAGCCTAAAGCCAAGCTCAAGGCAAAGAGTTATGCTTGCCTAATGCCTACAGCTTACAGCCCAAAGCCAAGCTCAAGGCAAAGAGCTGTGCTTGCCTAATGCCTACAGCTTAAAGCCTACAGCCTAATGCCTAATGCCTAATGCCTAATGCCAAGCTCAAAGCGAAGAGTGTTAAATAGCTTTTTATTTAATGTATCAAAAAGAAAATTAAATTTCATTTATCTAAAAAACTGATTATCAACAACATAAAATCATACAAACTTCTAAAATCTTTTTAACATAGACAGTATATGATAGTTAAAAAATTGAAATGCTTAAATTTGAACTTATTCAATTTTTTTTAGAACATTATTAATAATTAAAAATGAAAAAAGGCGTATTACTGCTATTGTTAATGAGCTTTCTTGCTGGGGCAAAAGCATGGGCTAATTTTACCCTTCAAAAATTACAGGTCAATTATCAAACCCAACCTCTCGGCACAGATTTAAGCATACCTCAGTTTTCATGGCAAATGAAAGCCCTATCTTCTATAAAAGGTTTGTCGCAAGTGGCCTATCAGATTAGAGTAATTGATGAAAAAAATCAGGAAGTTTGGCAATCTGTAAAGGTCAACTCGAGTATTTCTCATGCTATTCAATATCAAGGAAAACCCTTGCAAGCTCGTACCAGATACACATGGTTTTTGACAGTTTGGGATAATAAAGGCAAAAGTTCAACAGCCAACTCATGGTTCGAAACAGGCCTAATGAACCCCAAACAAGAAGCTTGGGGAAATGCCAAATGGGTAGGTGGTACCAACGAAGACCTCGTTTTTTATCCTCATGCTCTTTCAGTTTTTAAGCTTTCTTACTCCATTCAACTCGATGAAGCTAGTAATAGCACCAAAGCTTCGTTTATTTTTGGCGCTAATGACCCGCGCCTAGCCAATCGCTACTTAAACTACATGGCTGTAGAGCGCCAAAGGAATGAGAGCTATGTTGCTATAGAATTGGATATTAGCACGCTAACATCTGAGCCTACCTCCAACGCAAAGCTCAATATCTATCGAGTAGGTTATACAAAAACGGACCAAGAAAATACGCCTATAAAAGTTATTACAATTCCTCAAACCCTTATTAATCAATCAAATAAATACCAAAAACACCAGATTCTCACTGAATCAATCTTTGGGCTCTTTGAGTTTTATATCGATGGCAACGACGAAAAGCATAAGTTAAAAGACCCTTCCTTAGAACCCACCTCTAGGTTTGGCCCAAGAGGGCTCAACCTCAATCCAGTTGGTGCGGGCAATGATTATTTAAGTTATCCGATGGTAGCAGACATGGGTTTTAAAGTAGGACAAAATCAAATAGCGTATTTTTCTGAGATTCAAGTCAAAAACTACCGCTATCCCTCTAATGCTATCTTTGAAGATACTAAAGCCAATATTTTTATCGGAAATGGCGTTCTGGCACAAAACAACCAATATCGTGTAGAAAATACCTTGCTAACGGTAAACGCTAGTCGCAATGCAGAGCCAATGCTTCGAACTACTTTTGAGGTAAGTCAAAAAGCTATTCAAAAAGCTCGCTTGTATATCACAGCCAGAGGTATTTATGAAGCATACCTCAACGGAAAAAGAGTGAGTAACGACTACTTCAACCCGGGACTGACACAGTACAATAAAAATCATACCTATCAAACTTTTGATATCACGTCTTCTATTTCGACAGGAAAAAATGCGCTAGGAACATGGCTGAGCGAAGGCTGGTGGAGTGGCAATATTACTTACAGTGGAAACCATTGGAATTTCTTTGGCGATAGACAATCTCTTTTGGCCAAAATAATTATTACTTATACCGATGGATCAGAGCAAGTTGTTGACTCAAATCCAAATACTTGGAAGCTCAATTCCGACGGCCCAATTAGATACGGCTCATTCTTCCAAGGAGAAGTGTATGATGCCACTAAAGAAGCTGATATTCAAGGATGGACATTGAGTAATTATGATGACAAATCTTGGAAAAAAGCCGTAGAAGTACCCCTCGAAGGCAATGCCTACATGGGAACTTTTAGGGATGTTTTTGGTCAAAAATATACTTTTGATTACCAAGATTTCAAATTAATTGGACAGATTGGAGAAAATGCAAGCATTGTTAAAACGCTTCAGGCACAAAGCGTTGAGGAAGTTCGTCCAAAAGTATTTGTTTATGACATGGGACAAAATATGGTAGGCTTTCCGCAGATTAAAATTAAAAATGGTCAAAAAGGTCAAGTCATCACCATGCGCTATGCCGAAATCAAATATCCTAATTTGGAAGCATACAAAGGCAATGAAGGCATGGTAATGATGGAAAACATCCGTGCAGCACTCACCACCGACCAATATATCTTGAAAGGTGGAGATGAGGTAATTCAACCAAGATTTACTTTTCATGGCTATCGCTATCTCGAAATTACAGGCATACAACAGGCTATCCCTGTTAGTGACATTAAAGGATTGGTTATCAGCTCAGTAAACGAATTATCGTCAAGCTACGAAACCTCAGACCCATTAGTTAATAAACTTTGGCAAAATATTACTTGGTCGTTGCGCAGTAACTTCCTTTCTATTCCAACCGATACGCCAGCACGTAACGAGCGTATGGGCTGGAGCGGTGATATTTCGGTATTTTCTAAAACTGCTACTTATTTGACTGATGCCAATTCATTCTTGAGACGACACCTTTTGGCTATGCGTGATGTACAAGACGAAAATGGACGTTTTACAGACGTTGCGCCACTTGGAGGCGGTTTTGGAGGCACGCTTTGGGGTAGTGCTGGTATTGTAGTCGCTTGGGAAACGTATCGTCAATATGGTGATATTCAGTTGTTAGGAGAACATTTTGAGGCTATGAAAAAGTATATCAACTTTTTAGAATCAAAAATTGATAAAAACACGGGTATCCTCAACGAAGGGCCTTTGGGCGACTGGCTGAGTCCAGAAGGAAACAAAAATGATAATACCCTTTTCTGGATGGCGTATTTCTCGTATGATTTGAAATTGATGAGTCAAATGGCTTTTATTTTAGGTAAAAAAGAAGAAGCAATAGCCTTGAAAAAACGTAGCGAAGAAATCAAACAAGCATTCAACGAGATTTATATCGACAAAAACTCTCACAGAACCGTAAAATCTGGCGTAAAAACAGGTTTTTGGGGGCCACCAAACGAAAAAGAAGGAACAGGAAAAACGGATAAAGGAGTAATCATAGATACCCAAGCTTCGTATGCTATTCCGTTAGCTTTGGACGTATTTGACGAAAAAAATAAACCTTTTGCTATTCAATATCTGAATGAAGCCGTTTCGAGAACCAATAAAGATGATAGCGGCATCGAACGCCCAAATTATTCTTTAATGACAGGATTCATCGGCACAGCCTCTATCAGCGAAGCTCTTTCTGTAAATGGCAATCATGATTTGGCCTACAAGCTTTTGACCAATAAACAGTATCCATCTTGGTTGTATTCGGTAGTTAATGGCGCCACTTCCATTTGGGAACGTCTCAACTCTTATACCGTCGAAAATGGCTTTGGAGGAAACAATAGCATGAACTCCTTCAACCACTATTCTTTTGGGGCAGTAGCCGCTTGGATGTACAACTATTCATTGGGCATTCAAAGACACCCAGAAAAGGCTGGTTTTAAGGAATTTATCCTCATGCCAACCCCTGACCCAAATGGTCAAATTACTGAAGCTAAAGGCTATTATGATTCGATGTATGGTCGCATCGCTAGCGCTTGGAAAAGCCAACCAAATACTTGGACTTACAGCACTACGGTTCCAGCCAATACGACAGCGACGCTCTATTTACCCGCCAAATCAATGGCTCAAATTTCGGAAAATGGCAAATCTTTGAGTACACGGAAAGGAGTTAAATCTGAAAAAGGATTTATCATAATCCCATTAGAATCTGGTAGTTATAACTTTGAAATAAAAAAGTAAAAAGGTGTTTATCTATTGAGTAATTGAGTGGTTTAGTGATTTTCTTTAAATCATTAAACCACAAATCACTCAATCACAAACTTCGAGAGAACTTTTGCTTTATAATAATAAAAAATAAATCTAATTCCGAAATCAAAAATCCCCAATCCACCATAAACAACATCTCCATAGGCTCAGATATACACCCTAAGCATAATTCTATTTACTTTGTAGCATTAGTCAACAAAAGAAAATCTATGGAAACAAAGGGTGTAGTACTGATTATTGATGATGAAAAGCAGTTACGTGGACTGCTCAAGCGTATTGTGGAGTTGGAAGATTACACCGTTTTTGAAGCAGGAGACCTTAAATCTGCGTGGCAAATACTTGAACGACACCCCATAAAAGTCGTTATGTCGGATGTAAAGCTCCCCGATGGTAACGGCGTTGATTTTACAGCAAAACTAAAATCTCAGTATCCTCATCTCGAAATTATTGTAATGACTGCCTATGGTACGATTCAAGATGGTGTTAAGGCTATGAAAAACGGTGCTTTTGATTATTTGGTAAAAGGAGACGATAACGAAAAAATGATTCCTATGCTTGACTTGGCAATGCAAAAAGCCAATCAAGCAAATGCTTCAGAAGCCTCATTATCAGGATTTGATAAAGTAATTGGTAAAACTTCAATTATCGAAAATGCCGTGAATATGGCCAAACGAGTGGCTCAAACCAGCACAACTGTTTTACTCACTGGCGAAACAGGCACAGGAAAAGAAGTTTTTGCCCAAGCTATTCATGAAGCATCTGCCAGACATAACGAAAATTTTGTGGCTATCAACTGCGCAGCCTTTTCACGCGAAATCCTTGAATCAGAGCTATTTGGACATAAAGCTGGGGCATTCACAGGTGCGCTGAAAGACAAAAAAGGCTTATTTGAAGTAGCTCACAAAGGCACAATCTTTCTGGATGAAATCGGCGAAATGTCGCTCGACCTACAAGCGAAACTTTTAAGGGTCTTAGAATCAGGCACTTTCTTGCGCGTAGGCGATACCAAAGAAGTTAAAGTGGATGTTCGGGTGATTTCGGCAACCAATCGAGATTTAGAAAAAGACTCCCAAATAGGACATTTCCGTCTGGATTTATATTATCGTCTTTCGGTATTTCAAATTTCACTACCCGCCTTGCGTGAGCGCAAAACGGATATTGTGCTTTTGAGTAAATATTTTATCAAAGATTTAAGTAAAAAACATGGTTTTCAGCAAGTTACGATGACAGCTGAGTTTCAACAAATACTTGAAAACTATACTTGGCCTGGCAATATTCGTGAATTAAAAAATGTCATCGAACGTGCTCTTATTCTACAAAATAACGGTCAACTCCAAAAAGACTGTCTCCCTCCCAATCTTATCCACCACACCCAAGCCGATGCGCCAAGTGGATTGGATTTACAATCTGTAGAAAAATTTCATATCGAAAAAGTACTTCAACATACCAAAGGCAATAAGACCGAAACCGCTCGACTGCTCAATATTGGTCTCACGACACTTTATCGTAAAATGGAAGAATACGGCATCTCGCTCAAAATCTGATATACGCTTTCAGCAATCAGCTATGGGCTTTCGGCAAAAGGTTTTAATTATTTTTTAGAATACAACTAGCCCTTAACAAAGTCTCGAACTAGGCAATAAAACATTCACAATCATTTCCATTTTGGTAAAAACCCTTTCATTTTGGAAGGGTTTTTATTTGGCCTAAATTTCTTCAAAACAAAAATCACAAAAACAACTATCTATTAATCAGGCAATTAAAATAATTTTTCATAAAAATCTGTAAGAATGGAATAGACTTTGGCACACCTAGTAGCAAAGAACAATTAAAAACCCTAACAAAATGCTACTTACCATCATTCTCGTGCTTTTAGGTCTTTTGGCCTTCTATCTATTCGATTGGACGATAGATTTTTTTGAAAAAATTTAATACACAAAACCCTATTCATCATGATGACTCTATTGCTGGTTTTATCCATCGCCGTTTTTGGCTATCTGTTTTATGTTTTATTGAAACCTGAAAAATTTTAGCCCAACAATCAACTATCGCAATTGTAGGAAAACGCTCAATTTTGAAAATCCCTATTACCCAACATGGAAACTGATTTATTAGGCATCATTGCCACCTTTGTACTGACAATTTTACTGGCATGGCCTTTAGGAAAATACATTTCTGCCATTTATACAGGTGCTCCGCATTGGAGCGACAAAATATTTGGAGGCATAGAAAGACTTTTTTATAAAATTGGCGGAATCAATCCCAAGCTCGAAATGACATGGCAAGAAAGTTTGAAAGCGCTTTTGAGTATCAACCTCATTTGGTTTTTGTTCGCTATGTTTATTTTGATGAACCAAGGATGGCTTCCGTGGAATCCCGACCATAATCCTTCTATGTCGCCCGATTTAGCTTTTAATACGGCGGTATCATTTTTGGTAAACTGTAACTTACAACATTATTCAGGCGAAACAGGTATGTCCTATTTAGGACAAATCACCTGCTTGATGTTTTTACAATTTGTGACAGCCGCAACAGGTATGGCTGCTTGTGCTGTGGTGTTCAAAGCAATGCGTGAGCAAACAAGCCAAAAACTAGGTAACTTCTACACCTATTTCATTCAATCGAACACACGTATTTTGTTACCGTTAGCTTTGATTGTAGCAAGTTTGCTTCTTTTCGAAGGCGTTCCGATGAACATTGAGGGCAAAGCCAGCATTCACACATTGGAGGGAAATGCCGTACAAGTGGCTCGTGGACCAGCAGCAGCGATGGTCGCTATCAAGCAGTTAGGTACTAACGGCGGTGGTTTCTTTGGTGCAAACTCTAGTCACCCACTCGAAAATCCAACCTATTGGAGCAATGCCATTGAAAGTATTAGCATTATCCTGATTCCCATTGCAATGGTCTTTGCCTTAGGATTTTATCTCAATCGTAAAAAATTAGCTTGGGTAATTTTTGGGGTAATGACCGTAGGTTTCTTGGCGCTTATAGCTCCTGCCTTATATTTCGAATGGCAAGGTAATCCAGCTGTTGACCACTTGGGCGTTGCTCAAACTTTGGGAAATATGGAAGGAAAAGAAACTCGTTTTGGGACAACTCTTTCTACTTACTGGGCTATTATTACAACGGTTACCTCTAACGGTTCGGTCAATGCGATGCACGACAGTTTGATGCCATTAACGGGCATGAGCGCGCTACTTGGCATGATGATCAATGCACTTTATGGAGGCGTAGGTGTAGGTTTTCTTAACTTTTATGTATTCATCATCATTGCCGTATTTATTGCAGGTTTGATGGTAGGTCGTACGCCTGAATTGTTTGGGAAAAAGATTGAAGCACGAGAAATGAAAATTGCCACGCTCATCGCACTTTTACACCCTTTCTTGATTTTGCTAGGAACAGCTATAGCATCTTACGTAGCACATCAAAAACCCGATATTGGTTGGCTCAATAACCCAGGATTTCATGGCTTCTCAGAAATGCTTTATGAATACACCTCATCTGCTGCAAACAACGGTTCAGGTTTTGAAGGATTAGGCGACAATACACCATTCTGGAATATCTCGACAGGTATTGTCCTGATTTTGAGTAGATATATCCCCATTATTGGTCCAGTGGCTATTGCAGGAATTTTGGCTAAGAAAAAGCATATTCCCTCTGGTGCAGGAACTTTACAGCTTGATACCCTAACATTTGGGATACTAATGTTTGCCGTAATTTTAATCCTAGTAGCCCTTGCCTTCTTCCCTGCCCTAACGCTCGGTCCATTAGCAGAACATTTTTCTTTGAAATAAAAACTTGAGTTCAGATAAATTTTTATCCAAACACTCAATCAATAATATGAAAACGACATCCAATGCGCTTTTTACCCAAAAAATGGTAAAAGAAGCTTTATCAGCAGCATTTTCAAAACTCAGTCCCAAACAAATGTACCACAACCCCGTCATGTTTACGGTTGAAATCGGTACGGTGGTGATGTTTTTGGTAAGTATTTATAGTATTTCTCAGCCCGACCAAGGTTCGTTTGTCTATAACGCTATCGTATTTTTTGTGCTTTTTTTGACCTTATTATTTGCCAATTTTGCCGAGGCTATCGCCGAAGCACGTGGCAAAGCACAAGCAGAATCTTTACGTAAAACGCGTGAGGAAACGCCAGCCAAATTGCTCAAAAACGACCAAATACAATCGGTAAGCTCTTCAAGTTTGACCAAAGGAGATGTATTCATTTGCGAAGCAGGCGATATCATCCCAAGCGATGGTGAGATTATTGAAGGCTTGGCTACTATAGACGAATCAGCCATTACGGGTGAGTCTGCGCCTGTGATTCGTGAAGCAGGTGGTGATAAATCCTCGGTAACAGGTGGTACAAAAGTACTTTCTGATAAAATCAAAGTA
Source organism: Flectobacillus sp. (assembly GCF_049240685.1). Taxonomy (NCBI): domain Bacteria; kingdom Pseudomonadati; phylum Bacteroidota; class Cytophagia; order Cytophagales; family Flectobacillaceae; genus Flectobacillus; species Flectobacillus sp. The sequence goes on along the minus strand of NZ_JBMLSD010000199.1, from coordinate 47,378 downwards.
CGAGTTACGACACAACCTGGTGAGAGCTTTTTGGATAAAATGATTGCTTTGGTTGAAGGTGCTTCTCGCCAGAAATCACCCAACGAAATCGCCTTGACTATCTTGTTAGCTGGTTTTACCTTAATTTTTATCATCGTATGTGTAAGTCTAAAGCCATTTGCTGACTATGCCAATACGCCGATTACGATTGCGGCTTATATCTCTCTTTTTGTATGTCTGATTCCGACTACGATTGGCGGACTTTTATCAGCCATTGGTATCGCAGGGATGGACAGAGCATTGCGTGCCAATGTGATTACCAAGTCGGGGAAAGCCGTTGAAACAGCGGGAGATATTGATGTTTTATTATTGGACAAAACAGGTACCATCACCATCGGTAACCGTAAAGCCACCCATTTTTACCCAGCACCTAATCAAAAAACCGAAGATTTTGTTGAGGCGGTAGTTCTAAGCTCATTGGTAGATGAAACCCCAGAAGGGAAATCGGTTATAGAATTGGCTAGTCAAATTGGCTATACAATTCCTAAATTGCCAATGGAAGCCAAAGCCATTCCTTTTACCGCCGAAACTCGTGCTTCTGGTGTGGATTTAGGCAATATAAGTATCAGAAAAGGTGCTATGGATTCTATCAAAAATTGGGTTGAAAAAGCGGGAAATTCTTTTCCTGATGAGGTAGTGGAAAGAACCAAAAGTATTGCCAGTAATGGCGGTACACCTTTGGTAGTGGCTCAAAATCAGCAAGTTTTAGGTATTATTGAATTACAGGATATTATCAAAACGGGTATTCAAGAACGTTTTGAACGTTTGAGAAAAATGGGGGTAAAAACCGTAATGGTAACAGGTGACAACCCATTGACAGCCAAATATATTGCCCAAAAAGCTGGCGTTGATGATTTTATCGCAGAAGCAAAACCCGAGGATAAAATGAACTATATCAAAGCCGAGCAAGCCAGTGGTAAACTTGTAGCCATGATGGGTGACGGTACCAACGATGCCCCTGCCCTAGCCCAAGCCGATGTAGGCGTAGCGATGAACTCGGGTACTGCCGCAGCCAAAGAGGCGAGTAATATGGTAGATTTGGACAACGACCCAACCAAATTAATTGAAATCGTAGAAATAGGTAAACAATTATTGATGACGCGCGGTACGCTTACGACTTTCTCGATTGCCAATGACGTAGCCAAATATTTTGCGATTGTACCTGCTTTGTTTGTAGCAAGTATTCCAGCTCTGCAATCTTTGAATATCATGCGTTTGCATTCGCCTGAAAGTGCTATTTTGTCGGCAGTAATTTTCAACGCTATCATTATCCCAATTTTGATTCCATTGGCCTTGCGTGGCGTCAAATATCGACCAATTGGGGCTTCGGCTTTGTTACAACGTAACTTATTGGTCTATGGCTTTGGCGGCGTAATTGTACCTTTTATCGGTATCAAATTACTCGACATGCTGGTATCAGTTTGGTTTTAAATATGAATGAAGAATTGTGAGTTATGAATGTATTTTTTTTTAATCCATAATTCTTCATTCTCCCTTAGCTGTTTAACAAACTCTAAACTTCAATTTCAGCCCTCCAACTGAAGTTTGAATATCAAATTACACAATTGAGTAGGCAAAATTTTGTAGATTTCATCTTTTGCCTACTCAATTTAAAAAATTATTACCATGAAAAATCAACTTTTCACAGCCATCAAATTAAGCCTTGCTTGCTTTATTTTGTTGGTAGTTATATATCCCTTGGCAGTTTTGGGAATCACTCAATTTACACCCAATAAAGGCGATGTAGATTTTGTTAAAGTACGCGACAAAATTGTTGGTGTTAGACAAATAGGACAATCTTACACCCAAGCAAAATACTTTTGGGGGCGTCCTTCAGCGGTAAATTATGATGCAAGTGTATCGGGTGGTTCAAACAAAGGTCCTTCAAACCCTGATTATATTCAAACCGTTCAGGCTCGACGAGATACTTTTTTAGTACATAATCCAAGCGTTAAAGCCAACGAAATTCCAGCCGAATTATTAACGGCATCAGGGAGCGGACTTGACCCACATATTTCTTTACAAAGTGCTTTGATCCAAGTTGCTAGAGTAGCGAAAGCCAGAAATCATTCTACCGAAATTATTCAAAAAGTAGTCATGAATAGCCTCGAAAAATCTCCTGCAGGTACTCCTTTTGTGAATGTACTTGAACTTAATTTGGCTTTGGATAGATTGTGAGTGTTAATGTAGAATTGTGAGTTGTAAATTGTGAATAAGAAATTTCAAGTCCGTAACAGTTTGAAAACTGTTTCAATAAATAAGTCCAAGACTAAGTCTTGAACTAGTGTAAGTTCCTTTTAAAACAACTATGCCTGAGCCTCAATGGCTCAGGCAATTTGAAACAAAACCATGAAAAAATTATTATTGATTTGTGCCTCAGTGCTAATGTTTTTGAGTAAAGGATTGGCTCAAACAAACAACTCTACTATCACTTGGTCTGGATATGTGGATGCTTATTATGCCTATGATTTCAACCAACCCGACGATCATCTACGTCCTAGTTTTTTGTACAATCATAATCGTCATAATGAATTCAATATCAACCTAGCGTACATCAAAGGAGCCTATTCATCCACTCGTACACGTGCCAATTTAGCCATCATGGCAGGTACTTATGCCCAATATAATATGGCTGCCGAAAGTCCTTTATTACAGCATATTTTTGAAGCAAATGTTGGAATAAAATTAAGTCAAAAACACGACATTTGGCTCGATGCAGGGATTCTTCCTTCGCATATTGGTTTCGAAAGCGCTGTTTCAAAAGACTGTTGGACACTCACCAGAAGTATTTTAGCAGAAAACTCCCCTTATTACGAATCTGGCGCTAAACTGAGCTATACCAGTCCCAATCAGCAATGGACAGCTAGCGTATTGGCACTGAATGGTTGGCAACGCATCAAACGACTTGATGGAAATCAAACTGTTAGCTTGGGAACGCAAATTACTCATAAGCCCAACGAAAATTTAACACTTAATTGGAGCACCTATTATGGCAATGAAGGAATAAATAATATCAGTCAAAAACGTTATTTCTCAAACTTGTATGCTATTTATCAACATGAAAAATGGGGATTCATCGCTGGTTTTGATTACGGTTCTCAGCAAAAAGTAAATACAGATGGTTACAATAATTGGTACTCGCCTGTGGCGATTGTCCGTTATCAATTAGCTCCCAAAATGCGTCTAGCAGCTCGATACGAATATTATCAAGACAAAAATGGAGTCATTATTTCAACAAATACCCCTGAAGGCTTTCAAGTAACAGGTTATTCGCTCAACTGGGATTATCAAGTAGCCGAAAATGCTGTTTTCAGAATAGAGGCAAAAAACTATCATGCCAATTCAGCCATTTTCACCGAAAAATCCCAACCTAAAAATGACAATTTAGCCATTACCAGCTCAATTGCGGTGCAGTTTTAATTTTATCAGGGACAAAGGGAACAGGCACAAAGTGGCAAAGTGTCTAATAGATTTTCTTCACTTTGTGCCTTTGTGCCTTTAATACTGTTCCCTATAAATACAACCTTTATGTCCGACTCAAATACTGCCGCCTATTTCTTGGAACTGATTAGGGCGTCGAAAAGAGGAAAACTCAAAATATACATAGGAATGTGTGCAGGCGTAGGCAAAACCTATCGTATGCTTCAGGAGGCGCATAGTCTTTTGAAAAATGGGGTAGATGTCAAAATTGCTTTTGTCGAAACGCATCTTCGAGCCGAAACCCATGCCTTGCTCGATGGTTTGCCAATCATTCCGAGGCGACAGTTATTTTATAAGGGCAAATTGTTGGAAGAAATGGATTTGGAAGGCGTTTTGCGTATTCATCCAGAAGTGGTGATTGTCGACGAACTCGCTCATAGCAATATAGAAGGTTCGAAAAACGAAAAGCGCTGGCAAGATGTGGTGCAATTGCTAGACGCAGGAATCAATGTGATTTCGGCAGTAAATATTCAGCATATCGAAAGTTTAAACCAAGAAATTAAACAAATAACCGAGGTTGAAGTCACCGAAAGAATTCCTGATGCGATTTTACAACAAGCCAACGAGGTAGTAAATATTGACCTTACTGCCGACGAATTAATTGACCGACTCAAACAGGGAAAAATATATGAGCCTGCCAAAATTGAAACAGCACTCAAAAATTTCTTTCAGTCTGCTCATATTCTTCAATTGCGAGAACTAGCACTCAAAGAAGTGGCGCATCAGGTAGAACGAAAGGTGATTCATGAAGTTAGCGCCGTAAAGCTGAGTCCGCAACGATTTTTGGCTTGCATAAGTTCTAATGCTCCCCGTGCCAAAATGATTATTCGAAAAACAGCCCGACTAGCTTCTTATTACGATGCCAAATGGTTTGTTTTGTATGTACAAGCCGAAAGTGAAGCAGGCGATAAAATCGATTTATCAGTACAAAGACACTTGATTAACAACCTCAAACTGGCCACGGAGCTGGGCGCGGAAGTAGTCAAAATCAAACACAACGATATTGGCTATACGATAATGAGTTTTGCAGAGCAGCAACAAATCTCAACGATATGCTTGGGCAAACCAATTATTGAAGGTTTTAGAGGTATAAAATCTGCCTACTTCTTTACCCAATTACTAAAAAAATTATCTTCGAGTCCGATTGATTTAATATTACTGTCATGACTATCAAAACCAAATTACAACTAGGGCTTTTGTTTTTATTCGGGGTAATCGTCTTGCTTGGTGGCATGGGCATGTATTATCTCAATCAGCTCAAAGAAGAATCTGCCAATATCCTTACAGATAACTATGAATCAATTAGTTATGTCCAAAAAATGCAAGAAAGTCTTGATCTCAATACTCAGACAGATAGCTTGGCGATGATTACATTTGAAAAAAATCTTCAACAACAAGAAAAAAACCTGACCGAAAAAGGTGAAAAAGAAGAAACCATCGAATTAAGAAAAGTTTGGAATTTGTATAAAACTCAGAATAATACGCAATTTCTACCAAGTATAAAAGCCCATCTTTTTGAGATAGCAACCATTAACCAAAATGCTATTTTCAGAAAAAATGAAGCAGCACAAATGGTTTCTCAAGAGGCACTTAACTACTTGAAAATCATCACTATTACTTGTTTACTAATCTCTTTTACTTTCGTCATAAATTTTCCTGCCTATCTGGCCAGTCCTATCAAGCAACTCACCGAAGGGATTAGAGCCATTACTGCTAAAAACTATGAGCAAAGATTGCATTTTAGCTCGAATGATGAGTTTGGCGAATTGGCTACTGCATTTAACTTAATGGCACAAAAACTTGATGAATATGAGCATTCGAGTTTGGCTCAAATTCTTTCCGAAAAGAAAAGAATAGAGGCTATTATCAATAAACTGAATGATGCGGTGATTGGGCTAGACGACCATCAGCATATTCTATTTGTCAACTCCGTTGCTTTGGATTTACTACATATCAACCAAGAGGAATTGGTGGGAAAATCAGCCTTAGATGTAGCGCTTCAAAGCGATTTGATGCGAAGTTTATTAAATCATTCTACTGATAATCAGGAAATTAAAATATATACTGGTGGAAAAGAATCCTATTTCTCGAAAGAATGGATTTTAGTAGAAAATGAAGAAAAACTCTTAGGAAAAGTGATTATTCTCCAAAATATTACCAAATATCATGAGCTAGATGCTGCCAAAACAAACTTTATTGCTACGATTTCTCACGAACTCAAAACCCCTATTTCCTCTATCAAAATGAGTTTGTCTTTGCTCGAAAATCCCAAAATTGGAGAGCTGAATCCAGAGCAACAAGGACTATTACAAAATATCAAAGACGAAAGTCAACGCTTATTGGGTATCACTGGCGAGTTATTGGATTTAACACAGGTCGAAAGTGGTAAAATCAATTTGGCTTTTGAGGCTGTTTCGCCTATTCAAATTATTGATTATGCAAGTATGGCCGTTGGTTTTCAAGCACAACAAAAATCTATTGAATTCCAAATCGACCTTGCTCCTGCCCTTCCTCAAGTTTGGGCTGATGCCGAAAAAACCGCTTGGGTTTTAGTCAACCTCTTGACTAATGCCATTCGTTACAGCGAAGTACAGAGTAAAATTTTGATTTCTGTTGTTCAGGAACAAAATCAGGTGGTTTTTGGTGTACAGGATTTTGGGAAAGGAATAGAAGCCAAATACCTAGATCGGATTTTTGATAAATACTTCCAAGCGCCTAATAGTCCCAAAGGCACAGGTTTGGGCTTGGCGATTGCCAAACAATTTATCGAAGCACAACAAGGGCAAATACAAGTAAAATCAGAGTTTGGCCAGGGAGCGATTTTTCAATTTTCCTTACCGATTTATCAAGGGTAAATGCTTTGCGTCTTGAGCCGAGTAAGGCATAGAGTAGTAATATCAAACATGAGTCATCCCTAATTTAGTCATTTAGCAAATGAGTGATTATGTTAAAATTTAGATTCACCCAGTAGAGACGCAATGCTTGCGTCTCAAACCAAGTAAATCTAGCACAGTTTCATCAAAAAAGCGGTTGGAAAAATATTTTCCGACCGCTTTTTTGATGAAAACTTAGAGAATAAAACCAATCTTAAAATTTGATATGACTCGTGTTTATATCTAGCGATACTATTTCTTTTCAATCAATTTTACTGTTGTCAAAAGCCCCGAAGGCAGTAGAGGGGAGTTAGCTTGATAAAAAGGCATGGTTGTAAAAGTTGTTTTCACCTTTGTTTCAGGTTGAGCATCTCCAATCAGGCGATTTACCCAAAGGTTTGTTACCTTGATTGTCAGAGTATTATCCCCAACTTTTAAAGCCGAAGAAATATCTAATTTGAAAGGTTTTTTCCAAAGTAATCCAACACTTTTTCCATTAAGCCATACTTCTGCCATATTTTTCACCTCACCCAAATCCAACCAATATTGCGACCCAGTATTGATAGCAGAAACTGTAAATGCATTTTCATAAGTGGCTGTACCAGAGAAATATTTGATATCATTATCAGCATTTTCTGACCAAGAACCTAGTTGAGTTATATTAACGTTTTTCTCTCCAAAACTTACTTTCCAAGGGCTTGCAATAGTTGTTGTATTGACCTCTTTGAGTAGTGTCAAACTGTTTTGTGTTTGGTCTGTATTTTCTTTAAAAACAACAAAAATAGCATCCCAGGACTCAAAATGGATAGGAATGATAGTTCTTCCATCCTTGATTTGATAAGAAACTTTTTCGATAGTACCTGTTTGGGCATTCCATAGTTCAGGTGTTTTTCCTGTCACTCTAAAACTTATTGCGGCATCGGTTGGCTGTTCACTACGATTATTTAACCAATAAATTTCGGATTCGCCCGAGCGATGTCTGAACAAGATTTTATGATTAGTTTGAGTAATATGGACATCAGCCTGAGGAAAGACTTGTTTTGGGGCATCGTCCCAATTTTCGACCACATTGGTCTTTCTCCAAATTTCATTTACCAATTTTTGGAACTCCAATTCACTATCTGATAAAGTTGGTGATTTCAAAGGCTTTTTACCAATAATCAATATGCCTACATCCGCCAACTGTTTGATTTTACGAAGCGTTTCAATGGTAATATATTGCGAATTATCGTCAATTTTTAAGACCGAATATTGGTTTCCAGCCAAAGAAACCAACTTTCCATTTTTAGCTGAAATAGCATCTTTCAGGGCTGAGGCGTTCACAAAATCAAACTCATATCCTTTTGGAATAGTCGGTAATTGTTGCTGACATACAGAGGTAACATTTTGGTTTTCAGCATAGTAGTATAAAATATCAGCAATATTTCTTCCTTGTTGTAATAAATAGCAACTTCTTCCTAAATATTCCATCCAAGCCTTTCCACCTTGCTCTGACCAAGTTTCGTGGCGAGTAAAATATTGTCCAAATGGTCCAAGAGAAAACCCTGGTTTTTTGTCATCCAATGGTTGATGCACAGAAGTATGAATCACAAAGCGATTCAAGCCCGAAGCCATTTCCAAATCGGCAGTACGTTTTAATTTTTCAGGATGAAAACTAAAAGCATTTCCAACCGAAGTCATAGACTCGGCAGCCACAATAGGTTTGCCATAAATATTGGCTACCGACGCAGACTCGCGAATATCAGCTTCGCTTCTTGGTTCTTCTTCTGAGCCACCTGCCAAACTACCTGGCGTCCACATGGCCGACATAGGAATATCAGCATTCTTTTTCACGTCCATACCATCGGCTAAATAAATACGCTTATTTTCATGCGATTCGGTATAGCGTTTCATTCCACGCTTTTTTAGCTCCTCTCCTATCACATCATAATGGTTTTCAGCTATCAATTCACCGATTGTTTTTCTAAAATCCCATAAAAATCGTTCACTAGCTTCAACATTTTTGACCACACGACCCGCCAGCACTGGAATCCAGTTTTTGATGTCATATCCTCTTCTTTTTTGAAATTCTTCAGGAAAAGCCTTTGTCCAAGTCATGTGTCCTGCTTCATAACTATCCAAAATCATATATTGCAAACCCTTAGCCCCCATCTGTCCGCCAGTAGCCTCCTTATACATGTCAAGATAGGTATTAATGTATTTTCGAACTGCCTCTTTATCAAGTTTATCCACCTCTAAGCCCGTAGCTTCAGGAGAAGCTGGGTGATTTTGACGGCCCGTCAACGAGTATCCAAATCTCATGATAACCCATTCTCCAGCAGGGACTTGCCATTGAATTGTACCGTCATTGGTCATTTTTGAAGTTAAATCAATAACCTCTGTTGGTAAAATTACATCTGAGGTATTTTGGGTAGAAAAAGGCGTTTCTTTCCATGGAGTAAAACCAGCTTTATCCTCAAACTGATCGATTCTATCAGTGCTATACAACACAAATTCAGCGAGATTTACTCCCTCAGGTTTAGCGGCTTCGGTATTTCCCAACATCTCTCCAAAAATATTAGGTGTTGGCGGTAAGGTTTTGTAAGCCAATCGCCAATATTTAGCTGTTGTTGCTGGAAAAGAAATGGTATTATGCGGCACAATGCTTCCCGAAACTTTGGCAATTTCCTTAAAAGTAATACCATCTTGGCTTACTTGTAGGCTCCTATTGGTGGGTCCACCTTCAAACTCCTCTAAAGGCGTATGCACAGCACCTGATACTGAGAAAGCTTTAAAAGTTTGAGGTTTTTCAAACTCATACTGTACCCACATATCTTGTCCAATCTCGGTAGGTGGCAAAAATGAAGATTTATCTAAATCATTGTCAGTCAAATTTTTAAGAGAAAAACTTCCACCGCTGGAGCTTACTTTTGGATTGAGTTTGGTAAAATCCGTGTCTGCTTTGGGCCTTTTAAACGCAATGACTAATGCATCTTGATAATACTTGGGTAATATATCAGGAACACCCCCCGTCAACGAACTTACAGCGCTAGGTACATTCCCAAATTTTCCTGTGATATCGGGAGGTTGTGGGAGTTTTCCTGTAAAATTTTTACCCCCTGATACGGTTATTTCAGTCCACACATATTTCTTCATCCCATCCTCAGGTTTTACCCAAGGCCCCCCCGTCACACTCCAACCAGGTGAACCAGCAATTGCCATTTCAAGGTTATTTTGAATCGCCAAATTGGTCGTAAACTGAAAAGCATCCTTCCACTCAGGCGTCATAAATACCAATTTTTGAGGTACGATTTGAGGCGTAAATAGATTAGCATCAAAATTTTGAAATCCCCCAATTCCTATGCGTTTCATCCAATCTAGGTCTTTTTGGATACCAGTCTTGGTCACATTGCCATTCATCCAATGCCACCAAACTCTTGGTTTGGCATCGTTTGGAATGGTTTGAAAATCAGCCTTATTTTGGGCAAAGGAATCCCATGCACATAGTCCGAAGGCTATGGCTAACATTTTACGATAATGATACATAGTTCTATTGTTTTTGAAATTGTTAGGAACGACGAATCAATTTCAAGGTTTTACTAAGTTTAATATTTAGTTTGTACTTTCGGCAATGGGCTTTGGACAAAAGTAAGTAGCAGGAAAGATTAAATTAATAGTATCTTAAAGGTAAAAATTAAGATTAACCTTTTGATTATTAACATATTACAATTACTGATATACTGTTAACCAATAATGTTTTCCTACTTACTTAGGTCTGTGTTTATTCAAAATAGTTTAAAAACTCTTTGCCTAGTGCCTGTTGCCCATTGCCTAAAACAGAGCGCCGAATGCCTATTGCTTAGCGCGTGCTAATGCAAAGGCTACATAAAGATTACCCTTGGGAGTACCCAACTTTGTGCCCCCACAAGCCAGAACGATATACTGCTTGCCGTTCACCGCATAGGTCGAAGGTGTGGCAAAAGCGGCGGCTGGCAATTGAGTTTCCCATAAAAGCTTACCCGTATGTTTGTCGAAAGCTCTAAAAAAACCATCCTTGGTAGCCGCAATAAACAACAAACCACTTGCTGTGACTACAGGACCACCATAATTTTCGACGCCTGTATTTTTAATACCTTGTTTGGCGAGCATAGGCTCAAAACCCAAAGGAATTTGCCATTTAAACTCACCTGTATTCAAATCTACTGCCGTTAACTGCCCCCAAGGTGGTGCAATCGCTGGCAAGCCACGATTATCCAAAAACTTGTTGTACCCATCACTTTTGAAAGGAATATAAGGCTCATTATCTGTTTGATTTGAGGCACTTACTTCTTTTTTCTCTTCTCCTAGCAAAAACGAAACGATGGCTTGCTTGTCATTTGCCGAGATAGCCGTAAAACCGGGCATCATTCCTTTTCCAGTACTAATAATTCGGTTGATATAGGCTTTATCGTATTTCTTTTCTATGCCCAACAAAGATGGGTAATTACTTTTAGGATTTCCCATTCGGTCTTTGCCATGACAAGCCGAGCATTGAGAATAATACAATCTCTCTCCTGCGGTCATCTGACTCAATTGAGCTTTTTTGGGTGTTTCGATCATTTTGAGAATCCAAGCCATTTCATTGGAATTTACATATAGAGTTCCTTCTGGATCGGCTGCTGCGCCGCCCCACTCAGCTCCTCCATCATAGCCAGGTAATAGCAATACGCCTGTTTTATTGCCCGGTTGATATATGGCTGTTTTGAGTTTTCTCAATTCTTTTATCAGCTCTTCTCGATTCTCAGCATACGGACTTATCTGGGCTTCAGTAATTGTATTAGCTTGTCGAGCGTAAGGCTTTGGCTTACTTGGAATCGGCTGGGTTGGCGATGTTATTTCTCCTGCTAGGCTTGATTTGGGCACAGGAATCTCATTAATCGGGAAAATCGGTTTTCCAGTTTTACGCTCAAATACATACACATATCCCTGTTTGGTTACCTGCGCTACAACGTCAATCTTTTTGCCTTTTTGTGTAATGGTCAACAAATTGGGAGGTGCTGGCAAGTCTCTATCCCAAATATCATGGTGTGTTGTTTGAAAATGCCAAATACGTTTGCCTGTACGAGCATCAAGTGCCAATAAACAGTTGGAAAAAAGATTATTTCCCTTTCTATTTCCTCCATAAAAATCATACGCTGCCGAACCCGTTGGTACGAATACAATACCATTTTCTTTGTCGACCGCCATTCCTGCCCAGTTATTGGCACCTCCGATTTCTTTATTTTGGTAGGCATTTTTAGGAAAAGTTTGGTAGCCAAATTCATTTGGATAAGGTATCGTATGAAAAGTCCAAACCAATGCACCAGTCTTCACATCAAATGCTCTGATATCGCCTGGGGCAGCATCTGCACCTTCCGATAAACGCACGGGCATAATAATCAAGTCTTCGAAAACCGTCCCGGGAGTGTTAGAAATGATAAATTTGTTTTGAGCGATTTCTGGTAACCCTTTATGCAAATCGATTTTACCATTCTCGCCAAAACTATCAATTGGTTTACCCGTATTGGCATCCAAAGCCCACAAACTTGGTCCGGTGGTAAATAGAATTCTTTTGTCGTCTCCTTTTTGCCAATATGATACGCCTCGGCTGGTACTCGACCAATGCTTGAGCGGATCGCCAAATTTCCATAATTCTTTACCCGTAGCGGCATCCAAGGCAAAGGCTTGCACCGAAGCACTCACACCATACAGCACGCCATCGATGATTAGAGGGTTTACCTGCATTTGGCCTGAGTCGGGAAGCGAATATGTCCATGCTATTTTTAGCTGACTCACATTTTCAGGCGTAATCTGTCGCAAGGTCGAATAATGATTGCGATTTGAGCCACCGAGGTAGTCGCTCCAATCATTTTCTGTTCCCTGATTTTTATTTATCCATGCCCAACTTAGCATAGCTATAACTGAGAGCAGGGAAAAACTAAGGATTCTGATTTTCATAGATTTGATAGTAAAAACTTGGGGTTATTGTTTACTCGATTACCAACAAAGGTATATTTTATCCTAAAAAAATTATACTTATTTATTGGTGGATTCTTTCTAAACTAATCAATAACAAGTTTATACAACCCAGATATGAATCAATCATCTAAAACAATTGTAGATTTGGAATTTCTGATTTCGGAAATATTGAAAAATGCGCTCATTTTTAAAAAACATAGGGTTAAAGAAAATCACACTTCCGCAATCCAATATCGTTTGATATAGTCATTGATTTTTTTAAAACAGTTTAAAACTGTTTTAAAAAGTAAGTTCAAGACTTAGTCTTGAACTAGGAACTTCATTTTTGTCCAATATCTATTTTTCTAACTGAGGTTTTTCTTGTAATTGTGTTACAAAAATTAATCCCAGTATAGCCAATAATCCCGAAACACCTAAAAATGCACCGGGGTTGATTTGGTCGGAAAGAATACCTGCCAATGCTGGAATAAGCACACCTCCTACGATTTCGCCTACACCCATAATCAAGCCCATCGCTTTGGCTCTCAAATGTGCTGGCACTGCTTCGGAGGGTATAACGGCGGCAACCATGGCCAAACAGCCCATCATAAAATACGTAACAAACATGGCGGGCAATTGTAGTGCCGAACCCGCCAAAGCATATACGGCAAGCGGATACAATACACCCAATGCCATGAATACAAACATGACGGGCTTACGTCCTATTTTGTCGGAAAGAGCAGGTACAATAATCGACGAGAGTAAGCCCGATACGCCCAAAAGTCCCATGGTTTTTCCCATTTCGTCGGGTGTCATGCCTTGCACGGTGACAAAGTATTTTGAAATAAAAGGCAAGGTAGCAAACCACCACCCAAATACACAACAGGCCACAGCGATGCCCCAACGCACATTGTTGTATTGCCAAAGTTCTTGGATATTGATGCTTTTCTCTTGTTTTACACTGATACTTTCGGCCGTTGAAGCCTTGATATAACGCCATGCCAACAAGCCTAATACAAGCCCCGGTACACCCGCCACATAAAAAGCATCACGCCATCCGATTTGTTCGGCTATTTTTACCAAAACTACTGGCGCTAAAATAGACCCAAACAAAGCCGAGCCTACGCCTTGCAAAATACCAGCATTTAGCCCCAAACGATGAGGAGATGATTCTTTTTCTACAAAATTTTGTGCCAAAGGTATCACCGCTCCTTCCGAAAAGCCCATCAATAAACGAGCAGCAAACAAGGTAACGAAACTACTTGCCATACCCGACCCTACCGAACACAAAGAAAAAACACCTACAGCTACTAAAAAAACAACTTTCTTTTTGGCATTGGCTTCTGCCCAAGCTGTTGAAAAATAGCTGGAAAAAGCCCAAGCCAACGACAACGCTCCTGCCAATAGCCCTATTTGGGTATCGCTCAAAGCCAAATCTTTGGCCACATACGGAATCAAAAAGTTGAGGGCTAATCTGTCAAAAAATAGACAGCCAAAGACCAAGGCCATCAAGGCTACTAAGCCGTTTTCGTAGGTAAGTATTTTTTTCATGGTTAAAAAGAGATAGTGCTATTTTGTCACTTGTTTCGTTGGAAAAACGCCCAAGCTTCCAGATAAACATCTATGTCGTTGGGATAATCGTGTTTTCCTCCAATCACCTTGAGCAGGGTTACTTCGGGTTTATGCTCGGTTTTGAATGTATATTTTTCGATGATTTTGCCGTCGCTTGGGTCAGTATCTGGCAATACCGTCATACTTGGCTGTTTGGTATATCCTGCCAAACCAGCCCAATATGCCAAAGTTCGCTCGGTAGAACGAACAAAGCCTAAGCTGATTTTTCCGCCCAATACAACCTCACCACCTTGATAAGGATTGATGGGGTCGAGTGTACCATTGATAATCATAACAGGCTTGGCAATTTTCTTTTCGGTACAATCAAAATTATTGGTATCGGGCAAGTTGGCAACAATGGCAGTGACGGCGCTAAACTTTTCGGGCATTGTAATGGCCAATTTGTAAGCCATGTGTCCGCCACCCGATGTTCCGATGGCATACACTTTCTTTTCATCAATCTCGTACTTTGATTTAAAATAGGCTATCATTTCACTGAAAAAAGCTTCTTCGTTGATATTCTCTGCATTAGCTGCCGACTGAGCCGTTTTTCTACACTCGTTCCAGTAGCGTTTGTAGCCATTCGGGTACACGAGCAAGATGTTTTCTTGTGGTGCGAGGGCTTCAATTTTGGCTGTAGGCAGGTTATTGCCATACTTTCTGATGAGCATTCCGTCGCCTTGCGAACCATGTAAAATAAAGACCAACGCCGCTTTGGGCTTGGCTACTGGTAGAAAATAGAAACTTCTATGATGATTTTCTATCAACAAAGAATCAGATAAAAGTTGTGCTTTCGCCTGTGCTACCCAGCCTAAACAAAACAATAAGACAAGTTTAATTTTCATATTTTTAGCTTTTATTGTAAAAAAGCAATTTACAGGGTTTTTAGACTTTATCATAACGAGATTTGGGTTGACGAAACCACTGCTGTCTATTGCGCTTGAGTAAGCCTTTTATAGTCCTTTGTACTTTTTAATCAACTGTTGATAGTCATAATAGCTTTGTTTAGGAATGCGTTCTTGGGTTTTGAAATCGACATAAATAAGCCCCAAACGCTTGGTATAACCCGATACCCATTCAAAATTATCCCAACCACTCCAAACCATATAGCCTCCTAGATTTACGCCTTCTCTTTTTGCCTTTATGGCCCAATCTATGTGACGTTTGATGTAATCGCTTCGCAAAGGGTCGTTTATTTTTCCATCTTTTACAACATCTTCTCCCGCAAAACCCGTCCCATTTTCGGTAATATACACCGTAGGGTTGCCATACTCTTTCTTCAAGCGTACAAGCATTTTGTACAGATATTCTGGCATAACAGGCCCAACATTCGACTTAATAGCATCGGGGTTGTTGTCGAGCCATTTCAACGACATAGCCGAATCTTCGCCTTTCACTACCGCAGGAGCATAGAAATTTATCCCCAAAAAATCGGGTTTATTGCGGGCTATGAAGGCCAAATCGCTGTTACTTGGCTGAAAACTAGGGTTGTATTTTGCCAAAGAGTCCATTGCCATTTGGGGGTATTTTCCTTTGTATAATGGGTCTAAAAACAAGCCATTAATCAAAATATCTTGAAAATTTGCGGCTTTTACATCGGCTGGATTATGGGCATTCCAAGCCGCGCCAGGATTTACATTCAGTACAATGCCTATGTGTCCTTTTAACTGTAAAGAATGATACAATTCAATAGCCTTAGCGTTGGCAATGAGTTGTCTATGAGCTTTTTGCATTTGACTCATATAGTATTCTTTAGGAGGAATATGCTTGTTTTCTTGTTCGTGCAACATATTTTCTACTAAAAAAAACTCAATGTAAGGCTCGTTGAACGTAATAAAATGCTTGACTTTTTTACCAAATCTTTTCATGACAATCGACGCATAATTGACATACCAATCAACCATAGCAGGATTGCCCCAACCGCCTTTTTGCATCAAAACGGCAGGATAATCGAAATGATAAATCGTCACGAATGGCTCTAAACCTGCCGCAAGCACATCGTCAATCAATTGGTCGTAATGGGCCAAGGCTTTTTCATTGACAGCCCCTGTACCATCGGGAATAATGCGACTCCAATCCAGAGAAAAGCGATAGGCATTTGCTCCCAGTTGTTTGAGCAAGGCCAAATCTTTGAGGTATTGGGGGCGGTCGTACATATTGATGGCCACATTACCCGTTTGTTTTTCTCCAATGATAAATTGTGTAATACCAACCTTATTGGTCAAAAAATCCCATTTCGATTCTCCTTTACCGTCGGTCTGATAAGCCCCTTCCACTTGGTAAGCTGCCGTGGCTACTCCCCAATAAAAGGGTTGTTTTTTTTGTCCGAAAGCTAAAATATTGATAAAAAGGAGTAAAAAGCCTAAATATATTTTTCGTTGTTTCATATTAATAAAATTGAAAAAGAGGTGAGATACACCTCTTTAAAGCATCTTAGAATTTATAGCTTAAAGTCAAGAAATAAGCTCTTGGCAGTATGGGAAGTGTAGCGTATATTGCCTGCGGATTGGCTTCAAGCATTGCTTTGGTAAATCCTTGTGTATCGAGTGCTGCTGGGAATCCGCCTGGGGCGGCCCATCCCATGATACCATAAGTATTGAAAATATTATTGACCGACATATTCACTTGAATATTTTTTTGGATTTTATAAGAGGCGTTCAAATCGAATGCGTGAAATGCTGGTAGTTCGAATGCATTCCCTACATTCGCCCATCTTTTACCCATGTATTGCCAAGTCAACGATGCCATGAATTTATCTGTATTGTAGGTTGGTGTAACCGTAAACATATTGGCAATATTATCGTTGTAATTCCCGTCGTAAGTTACTTTTTCGTCATCGGCAGCACCGTTTGTTTTAGCCAGCCACACCCCAAATTCTTTGGCTACGGAACTTTGCAAAATACCAACTACTCGGAGGTTAAAGTTTTTATTGAATACATAATTTCCTTCTAGTTCAACCCCTTTGGTTTCAATTTTTTGATATACCCTAGCAGGAGCATAGTAAGTAGCATCGGCATTTTGGAAAATCTGGAAATTCGGAATATTGCTCGCCAATGTATAAAAAGGCGTTACAAACATATTGAAGTTCTTTTTACGATATTTCAACCCTATTTCAGCCATCTTTATGCTCTGTGCCTCAACCGAAATATTTGATGTAAGTTGCTGATTAGCAATGTCCATGAAATAGCTCAAATCGGGTGTTTTACGCCCTTGTGAAAAACGTCCATAAACGGCCAATCCTTCATTAAAGGTATAATTTGCCCCCAATGAATACGATAATACATCACTAAAAGACAGCGTTTTATCGAAGTTTTGCTCTGGATTTTTCGTAAATATACGATTGTCATACAAGGTAGTAGCATTTCCATCAGCACCTGTTTGACTATCAGGGCTAACTCGTTTAGGTGTTGTAAAGCTCGAATTAATATTGAAATGTTCGGCCCTTATACCCCAGTCGATGTTGAGTTTGTCATTTACATCCCAATTATGTCCTAAAAAGATAGCCGTTTGTTTAATAGTTGCTTTATTGTCATATACGCCGCTACCGCCAAAGTTAGTTATCCCTGAAGGATTGGTTAGTTCAAATTGTTGTCCTGCCAAGTTGGTGTATTTAATGGCCACTGTTCTGGGTTGGTCTTCGATTGTGGCAAAGCTTTGTCCACCCGGAATCATTGTCATACGAGTAGCTTCTGTAAGCGAGTAATATACACCTCCTGTAAACGACATATTTTTCAGCTTTTTGGTAATGGTAGCTTGGTTGATTAGGTCGTTCAT
Source organism: Flectobacillus sp. (assembly GCF_049240685.1). Classification (NCBI taxonomy): domain Bacteria; kingdom Pseudomonadati; phylum Bacteroidota; class Cytophagia; order Cytophagales; family Flectobacillaceae; genus Flectobacillus; species Flectobacillus sp. The sequence goes on along the minus strand of NZ_JBMLSD010000199.1, from coordinate 29,646 downwards.
CGTTGACTCGTTGTATGGATTAGGGTTGTAGTAAACGGCATTAGGCAATACTGTGCTTCCTGGTAGTGATAAATTATTAGCAATGAGCCGTATTCCACCACCGGCTGGTGGCAACTGTTGTACTGTGCCATAGCTTTGCTTGGTAATAGGGTCAAAAAACTCGTATGTACCAAAACGAGCCACATTGCCACTCACACCATAAAAAGTCATTTGGTCAACTCTGAAAGGGAAAACAACACTTGTTGTTTGTGAAACAAAGTCTTTGTAGGCTAGTTTTAGGTTGTTATTAAAAGTCCATCCTTCTCCTAATGTTTGTTCCCAAGTAAGTCCAAAGGCTCTTTCATTAAATGCTTGTACCTTGCGTGTATCATATAAAATATCTTTTGATGCACCAGAAATAGCTTTCGGAATAACAAACTGTTGCGATTGAATAAGCGTAGAGCTCGTGTTGGTAAAGCTCCCTGCTGGACGAGGGTTTTGAAAATCGACAGTAGGCGTAAACTCAAACGGTGCGGTGTTATCGTCCAAGACTTTTACATAAAACTTCAACTGTCCTGACTTATAATTTTTCACAACATTGGCTTTTACTTGTCCACCATAACTCAGCGTATAGCCAGGGTATTTAGCACCATCGGCATTCCGATAAAAACCGCCTACGTTGTAAGTCCATGTTTTGTCTTTAGACAGAGGCCCTCCTACATTAAAATCCATTCTGTAGTAAGGGTTTTTGCCATTACCTTCTAATCCATAACGCCCTCTGACTTCTCCCTGAAAGGTTGTTCCTCCTGTTTTTGATACGTAATTAAATAGTCCTCCAGGAGCGTTAGGCCCCAAGATAGTTGCTGTTCCCCCTCTTACGGCCTCTACTTTGTTGATGGTGGCATCGGCTCGTAAATAGCCATCTGGTTGCAACAAGCCCGAAATACCTACCACTGGTAAGCCGTCTTCTTGCATAGACACATAAAAGAAACCACCGTTGTAGTTCAATCCTCTGGTGTAAATCGCGTTGCCTACCTCCCCTCTCGAAGAGTTTACATACACGCCTGGTACATTTTTGAGCAAATCGGTTGAGCTATTCGGTACTACATTTTCGATTTGTTTGGTATTAAGGGTCGAAATCGCTACAGAAGCATTCATCCTTGTCCGTTTGTCGAATACCCCCGTAACGATTACCTCATCGAGGTTTTCGGTAGCTTCGCTCAAGGTAATGTCAACCGTTTGGCGATTGCCTACCTGTATGGATTGACTTTGGTATCCTACAAAAGAAAATACTAAAGTTTGGTTGCTAGTCGCTTCTATACCAAACTTTCCACTCGCATCTGTAGTAGTACCCTTGCTAGTGCCTTTGATAGCAACACTTACACCGACCAATGCCTGACCTGTTGCCGAATTTACTGTTCCAGTGATTTTACGCTGCTGTGCAAAAACCGATAGGTTGACTAATGTCACCAGAAAAACAAAGAAAATTCTTTTCGTAAATGAATTTTTTCCCATTTTTTTGTAATTGTGTTTGAGTACTACATGGACCAAACCGCTTGTCCTCTGCTACTTCCCAAGGTTTTGGAGGACTTCTAGCTGATAGAACCTGACCGTTTTATCAGCTTTTTTTGTGATTCTACGATTCACATAGAGTATCACTTTATAACAGTTCGAATAATTTGTTGTACAAATCTAATTATATTAAAAGGGGAAAAATTAGCACAAAACGGTGTTTTATATGCAAAATCAGTTATTGAGAAAGAAATTCTTTCCTTGAGACGATTTTTTTGGAAGAATACACAGGTTGGATGATAAAAATACATTCCCAAATCACGATTGCTGCTTTGGGAAATCAGATGTGTATTGCACGAAGGAGTTCAAACAATTTTAGATTTAGGATTTCTGATTTCGGAAATAGAGTAAAATACCTTTATTTTTTTACAAAAATTAAAAGCTTACATTTCCGAAATCAGAAAGTTTCAATCCGAAAAAAATTACAACAATGACTGTCTAAATTCTTTGGGAGAGAGTCCTATTTTATTTTTGAAAAAGCGACTAAAATCGCTAGGATTAGTTTCTGAAAATTTGAAAGCAATTTCACTAATTGACAAACTCGTTTGCCTAAGCAATACCTTAGCTTCTAGAATTATCATATCGGCTAGAAGCTCTTGAGAAGTTTTGCCTATTGTGGCTTTTACGCATTTATTGAGATGATCGGGTGTAATCGCCAGCATTGAAGCGTATTCCGAAACCTTATTAGTTTGGTAGATATATTGAGACAAAAGGTCTTTATAGCGCTCTGTAACACGCAAAGCGGCGTTTTTGGAGGCTATCTTTGTACTTTTTTTGATTACGCTCAACTCATTGAATAAGGCCAAAAGGTAAGCGGCTATCAACTGGGTATGAAAGCTTTTATTGGAAAGATACTCTGCTTGGAGGCGATCTAAAATGCTGATGATTGGAGGAAGCATCTCCTCTGCCACTTCGATAATGGGATCTTCGGCAAAATGCCAAAAAGTAAAATCATCTTCGAATGGACTGTGAGGAAATAATTTATTAAAAATCTCTGAATCAAAATGACAAAAATACCCTTGTGCATCTTCACTCATAAATTCATGTGTGGAAATTTGATAGGCAGGTAAGAAGAAAAAAGTATTTTTCCCAAACTCATATTTGTGCAAGCCTTTACTTCTTACAGAATTCCCTTCGGTCAATAAAATAAAATCAAATACCGTTTTGCGGTGTGGTTGCAATGGAAACTTTATTTTGGCACGTACTTCTTCGATTCTGTTGATGTGAAAAAGATGGTGAAAATCAGTCACATTCATTTTCCACTCTGTCCCAAAATGATGAAGATTTAGCTCCCTTGGTGACATAGGAGCTAATTTTTGTTGATTCTCTTGCATAGTTTTCAGGTTTGTGAGTTTAGGCAAAGTAAAACTTATCTTCAGAATAACAGGGATAAAACATGTGGATGATTTATCCCTGTTAAGTTAGCACGCAAAATAAAATTTAATTTTTCAGCTTTGGGCATTCGGCAAAAATATATTTATTGTTACTAAAAAACATTTTAACACGCTTTGCCTTGTGCCTGTTGCCTAAAACAAAAAACTTAAATCTCATTCTGCACGATTACTTATTTCTTGTTTACCTTTGATTTATTTGCGCATCAACTACCGCAATAGCCACCATATTAACAATTTCACGTGTGGTCGAGCCTAATTGTAACAGGTGAATGGGCTTGTCGAGTCCTAACAATACTGGGCCTATTTTCTCAATATTAGCAATTTCTTTTACTAAGTTATATGCAATATTTGAAGCCGACAAATTGGGGAATACCAAGACATTAGCGCCCCCATCAACCAAATCACAAAACGGATGATTTTCTTTTAATAAATCCAAATTAAATGGCAAGTGTGCTTGCATTTCGCCATCTACAATCATCTCTGGATTACGTTCTTTCAAGATACCCAATGCCTTACGCATTTTGATGGCATCGTCGCCATCGGCACTGCCAAAGTTTGAATAAGTCAGTAAAGCAATTCGAGGTTTGATATTGAATTTTTCTACTTCTTTGGCTGCAAGTTCGGCTATCTCTACAATTTCCTCTGCACTCGGATTAAAGTTTACAGAAGTATCAGTCAAAAATAAAGGGCCAAAACGGCTCATCAAGATGTACATACCCGATACTTTCTTGACTCCTTTTTGACGGCCAATCGTCTGCAACGCTGGGCGAATCGTATCTGGATAATTCCGTGACATTCCCCCAACCATGGCATCGGCTTCGCCCGTTTCGACCATCATACAACCAAAGTAATTACGGCGGCGAATCACTTCCTGTGCTTCTGTCTTGTTGAAGCCCTTACGTTTACGTTTATTAAAAAATAATTCGCTGAATTTTTGTAAGCGTGCTTGTTCGGCGTCTGTTTGTGGCTGATGCGAGCTGATAATCTCGATTCCTTCCAAATTCAACTGGTTTTCAAGCGCCAACTGCTGTATTTTTTCGATACTTCCCAACAAAATTGGAATGGCAATACCTTCTTCTTTTACTTGCTGAGCTGCTTTCAGAACGGTTAAGTTTTCAGCATCAGCCAATACTACTCGTTTAGGGTCTGTTTTGGCTTTGTTGATGATAACTCTAGTCAGGGTATTATCCAAGCCTAGTCGCTTTGATAAATGGGTCTCATAAGCTTCCCAATCGGTAATAGGGCTTTTGGCAACGCCTGTATCCATAGCAGCTTTGGCTACGGCAGGCGCCACGGTGGTCAATAAGCGAGGGTCTACGGGTTTGGGGATGATATATTCACGACCAAAAACGATATTGTCTTTACCGTAAGCCATATTTACCACATCAGGAACAGGCTTTTTGGCCAGATCAGCTAAGGCTCTTACGGCTGCCAATTTCATTTCTTCGTTGATTACTTTTGAACGAACATCCAAAGCACCTCGGAAGATATACGGGAAACCTAGTACGTTATTGACTTGGTTGGGGTAATCGCTACGACCTGTCGCAAAAATCAAATCGGTTCGAGTAGACGTTGCATCTTCGTAGCTAATTTCGGGCGTTGGATTGGCCATTGCAAAAACTACACAGTCGGCACCCATACTTGCCAGCATTTCTTTCTTCAAAGTATTGCCTCTTGAAAGACCAATGAAGACGTCGGCGCCTACTAAGGCATCAGCTAAGGTAGTCGATGCTGGAGCGGTACCATTGGCAAACTCCTGTTTTTTACCGTCCAAATTATCACGATCTGGATGAATCAGACCCTTTGAGTCGAACATAAAAATATGCTCTTTCAGAGCGCCTAAGCTATGATACAGGCGTGTACAAGAAATTGCCGAAGCACCAGCTCCATTTACAATGATTTTTACTTTGGCGATGTCTTTTCCTACTAATTCCAAAGCATTTATTAGCGCAGCAGCACTAATAATGGCAGTGCCGTGCTGGTCGTCATGCATTACTGGAATATTGAGTTCTGCTTTGAGTCTTTCCTCAATTTCGAAACAAGCAGGAGCTGAAATATCTTCTAAATTAACTCCTCCAAAAGTAGGTTCAAGGATTTTTACAGTTCTCACAAACTCATCAACATCCTTGGTGTCGAGTTCTATATCAAAAACATCGATGTCTGCATAAATTTTGAACAAAAGCCCCTTTCCTTCCATGACGGGTTTTCCAGCCACAGCACCAATATCACCAAGCCCAAGTACAGCTGTACCATTTGAAATTACCGCAACGAGGTTTCCTTTTGCGGTATATTTGTAGGCATCTTCAGGGTCGGAGGCGATTGCCAAACAGGGTTCGGCTACACCGGGCGAATAGGCTAAAGTTAAGTCATGCTGCGTAGCGGTTTCTTTGGAAGGAATCACTTCGATTTTGCCAGGTCTTCCTTTAGCGTGGTAGTTAAGAGCTTCTTCTTTTAGGTTTTTCATTATAATAAGACTTCTATTGGTTATAGTGCAACAAAATAAATAGTATTTTTTTAAGACAAATTAGCACAAAACTGCATATAATATGCAAAATCAGAGCTTTTTTACACTATTTTCAATAAAAAACTTTAAATATCATTCCGCAATCTGTCTTTCATCAGATAATCATGTATTCATCTTGAAAAAGTTATATTATTGCCTTATTGGTTGCCTGCTCATGTTGTTTGAAGTATAATCAAAAAAGCCTTTCGCATTCCTGCAAAAGGCTTCATTTGGCGTCTTGGTTCATCACGTAATAACGGTTTGGCTTGGTCTATTCCTTTATCAGCAACTCTACACCGTTTTGTCGGGTGTATCTAAAGCCACTTTGCAATAGGTTTTCAAGAAAATCATCGAAGGTATCAAACTCGGTCATACCTCGTTTTTTCATCAAATCAAATCCTTCTCTCTGCTCTTCAAGTTTTAGAATTGTTGTTGCTTCTTTGGTGGTAGGTACAGTTTTGGCATTTGGCTGTTTGTATATTTTGGAGTTTTTCAATTCAAGATACTCTTTCAAGAGCTGCTGTTTGACAATGGCCACATAAATAGCTCCAGAAAGGGACTTAATATTGCCTCTATCTTTCTTTTTGCTTAGCTCATTGATGACATACAAAATGTAATCGTCATCAATCACTCCTGATTTGAGCAAATCGCTAATTTCTTGCATTGAGTTGAGGCTAATGCCATTTTCAGAAAGTTTACTCTGAATAGCCACAGGCAAGATAATATCTTCATCCAAGCGCAGAATCATTTGTCGGTCAATCGCAAATTCTACATATTTTACGGCTCTACCGTCTTTGATTTCTTTGAATGAAAAAGACATATCTGTACTAGCCAACTCTTTTTGTGAAACCAATAATACCCATCTTTTGAAATCATAAAAATTGGGATACTGATTTTCAATCCCAAGTATGCTTCTCAGTTCCTGAACTTCGATGGTGAGATTATTAGCACTATAGGCAGTGGATTTGAGCAACCAATAAATTCGATAAGAATAATAGCTTCTAAGCTGTAAAAGAACTTTAATTTCGGCTACTGTAAAATTTCCTTTCAACTGTAGTAGATAGGGTTTCACAAAATGGTTGAGCTGTGCTACAATGAAGCCTGAGCCGTCTTTGTATCGGCAGGTGGCCATAAGTGGATCACTGATGATTTCGTGCTTGCCGTTATTGTCGACTGTTTCGATTGTTATAACCTTACTAGAAAGCTTAATAACGGCCTCTTTGACTTCGATATAAGACTTCCCTCCATCTACATTGGCACATACTTCAGCAATGGGAATGCGGCACAAGGCAAATTCGGTATCGCCTTTATTGATTCTTGCCAACAATGCCACAAATAGTCGAGTTTCCATCAAGGACATGTTAAATCGTGCCTTGACCAACTCATTATGTTGAGCAACAGTGCTATCAGATTCGGTTAAACTTAATTTCTTCACAGCTTTCATAAATCAAAAATAAATGATTTGCGAGATTGCTCAAAATATTCTCGTAAATATCATTAGACGGGGTTTTCCTCGTAATTAGAAATGCCTGTAAATGCCGTTTTACATAAAAATAGTTTTCCTCCATTTATTATAGAAATCGTATAATAATGTAACTACAGAGACCTTCAGAATTTAATTTTGACGGGGTTTTTCTCGTAGTTGACGGGGTTTTTCTCGTAGTGACGGGGTTTTTCTCGTAGTTGACGGGGTTTTTCTCGTAGTTAACGGGGTTTTTCTCGTAGTTGACGGGGTTTTTCTCGTAGTTAGACGGGGTTTTTCTCGTAATTAGACGGGGTTTTTCTCGTAATTGGTACTTTATAAATAATTGAAAATCAGGTAGTTACGAAATTAAAATTTCTATATAATAAGTAATATAGAAATAGCTACTAATTAGTTTGTTTTAAAATTTTTTAAAAATTTTTGAATTTTTTATGTCCGCGACGGGGTTTTTCTCGTAGTTAATTCTAGAAAAAAGTAATTTCAAGACAAAGTCTTGAAATTACTTTGAGCACCTCAACTTTTTTTGATTTGGCGCTGCGCATGGTAAAATTTTTTGGCATGAAGCCAAAAAATACAAATCTTATTTCTGAAAAAATGATGAAATCATTTTTTCAGAAATTTAGACGGCTCATAAAGTATTGCCTTAGTACCTGGTTCGAGACGTAGTCTTGAACCAGGGTTTTGGGGATAGATAAAACACACGAGCTTCTTAGGTTTTTGGGATAGCTTATGCTTCAGGAGAGATATTGTATGGCGTTTAGGCTGGGGCACAGGCATTAGTACTGGATAATGCGATGTTGAGAAAGCCAGCCATGAGGGTTAGCGATTGAGGATTGGCAAAAAGTTTGAGACGCAAGCATTGCGTCTCTACTCGAAGAATCTATATTTTAAGATAATCACTCAATCGATCAATTTGGGATGACTCAGCATTTTATTACATCGAGGTTATGGTATTAAGAAATTCCTCAAAGGCCTCTTTCAGTTTTTGGATATTGGCTTTATCCATTTTCTTAGTTTTACATGCCTTGAGAAGGTGTTTGTTTAAATTTTCGTATTGGAGCTCTAGGCGGCTTTTTTCGGGTATGGCCGACTCATTTGCTTGCTCTGGGGTTATTAATTGATTATAGGCCAAAAGAAGCCCATCTACGCTGGTGATTGGATGGGTAATGTCGGTAGCTTTTCCAAGTTTCTGGATTTTAGATTTTTCAACTTTTACTTTTCCATTCAGAATTTCTTTTCGAAAAGTAGGTGCTAGTTTTTCTAATCCTTTGGCAAATTCAGCATCTCTTCGAATGGTTTTTTCGTCCACATTAAAATATTCACCAAGCTCCTGAGCTGTTGTTTTTTTAGTATTTTCTGCCAAATGGACATTTTGCCCATTAGGCAAAATATCTTTATCGAGTGGGCTCCCTTTGAGGTTATCGGCCAGTTCTTTTTTCTCAGAATTATATCGTAAACCTCTCAAATACGACGCCTGTTGAGGAGTAATATTACGACGACTCAACTGAAAGTCAATCATAAAATCTCTTACATCTTTGAGTGATTCAAAGTTGTCGATTTGGATATTGAAAGAGATACCCAGCTCAGTACATAATTTGTATCGATTGTGACCATCAATCAACACGTAAATCTCTTCATCTGGCTCTTCGATCTTACCGATAGCATGCTTGGATGTTCGCCAAATTTTGAGAGGGTCTTTACATCCATGTTTGATAAGATTATCTTTTAAGGCCAAATATTCAGATTCTAATAATGGCGGGATAAGGTCTCTGAGCTCATCAAGAATTACAATATTTTTCTTGATAGTTTCGGTCGAGCTAAAACTATTAATGGTATTTGGTTTTAAGGTTTGAAGCAGGGCTTGGCTATTGGCAGCCATTTTTTCAGCTAAAGATTTTTTTGCCATAAAGAGAGAGGATATTAATTACGACTAAACAAAGATTGTAAAAACTCATCGGCCAAACTCTGATAGGAGGTAGCTGCTTCAGAACTTTTATTGAACGCACTAATCGTAAGATGTTCAACCATGGCTTTTTGAAAATCAATTAAGTGTTTGATTTCGGTATCAAAGACGCGAAGCCCTGAGAATTGATTTCTCATAAGCTCTTTATACTCGCGGTGGATACTATTATTTTTGACCATCGTAAATACAATACCATCGAGTTCGAGAGAGGGATTTAGTAAGGCCCTTACCTCCGAAATTCTCTCTAGTAATACTACCAATCCCTTGTAGGCCAATTGCTCGGGCAACGTGGTAATCAGACAGCCATTAGAAGCCTGCATGGCCGTAACTGTCAGAATATTGAGAGAGGGAGGGCAGTCGATCAACACAAAGTCATAGTCTTTTGCGATTTTATGGATTGCTACACGCAGGCGCAACTCACCACCAATTTTGTTTGATAGCTCTTTTTCGGCCGTACTGAGCTCGATATCGCTCGGGGCAATATCAAGATTAGGTAACACATTTTGGATGGCCAGAGGCACATCTAGGTTGAGTAGCGAATGATACACCTGTGTTTCTCCGACTGTCACATTTAGCACTTCGCTAAGACTGCCTTGTGGGTCAATATCAATCAATAGTACTTTGAAACCTTTGTTGGCCAATGCTTCGCCCAAATAAGCTGTAGTGGTGGTTTTGCCGACTCCGCCTTTGTGATTAATGATTGAAATAACCCTCGCTTTTTCAAATGCTTCGGGATTAAAGCCATATTTTGTAACTACAGGATATAAATCTGTTAGGTGCTTTTCATTCAAGTTTCTTGAACCATTAAGAACAGCCGAAAGTGTATTTTTGGGTAAAGAAGCTTCTCTTTCGAGGGTTGCGATTGAAAGAGCAGAGCGTCGTTTCAAAAACTTTAAAAGTGTTTCTTGTGTGAGCATTGCTTGATAGTTTTGTATAGGGCTAAGTTAATAGGTTTGTTTATTTTTTTAAACAAAAAAACTATAAATGTTTGAAAAATCAAACAAGTCATGTTGAAGATACTTAACTTTTGATAGGATAAGTTATTGTGCAAACTTAGATTTAAGTTTTGTATTGAAGGCATAAGGCAACAGGCACAAGGCAAAGAGTGTTCAATTGTTTCTTAGTAACAATAGATAGGTTTTTGCCGAATGACTATAGTCTCAGGCGCAGGATTACTCGCTATTTTTAATCATAAATGTAAAAGTAGAATACCCCAACAACCTTCTTTTAGCTTAGAAAATAGGATTTTGTATAAAACCTTTTTGACTTATGAAGAGAACTACTATCTTAATTATACTACTATGGTGTTATCACAGCTTTGCTCAGCATTCTATTTATAATTTTACTTCCTACACAACAAAAAATGGCTTAGCATCTAATACAACTTATGCCATTCATAAAGATCGTGATGGTTTTATGTGGTTTGGTACCGACGACGGTCTGACAAAGTTTGATGGACAAAACTTTAAGGTATTTCGTCACAAAGATGCTGATCCTACAAGTATTGGTAGAGGTTCGGTAGCTGCCATAACTGAAGATATTCAGGGGAATTTATGGGTAGGTATTTGTACAACACTTTCTTTATATGACCGCAGCCAAAATCGATTTACGAATATCGATTTTACTCCCTATGGTTGGATTAGGAGCTTGTGTACCGACAGAATGGGAAATTTGTGGGTAGGTACATACACAGGCTTGTACTATTTGAATACTAGAACAAAGCGTATTAGTGCTTATCGAAAAAATGAAAAGGATGCCAATGCTTTGTTGTCTGATGTAATTTTGTGCTTGTTTGAGGACTCAAAAAAACGAATTTGGGTGGGCACCAATGCAGGACTACACCGACTAAAAGAAGACAGAAAAGGTTTTATTAGATTTGAACATAACCCTAAAAATCCTACTAGTATTTCGAGTAGTATTGTTCGTTCGATTGCTGAAGGAACTAATGGTGAATTTTGGTTTGGTACCGATGAAGGATTGAATCTAATGCAAGAAGAAAATCGTTTTATGAGTTATCAATATCAATCTAATAACCCTAATTCACTCAGCAATAATAAAATCTATAAAGTTATTTTTGATAGGGACGGAATGTTGTGGGTTGGTACCGACGACGGCGCTAATGTTTTTGATACTCACACCAAAAAAGCCTTCAGAATAACAAATACAATTGCTAAGAATCAGTATTATCAAAACGACTTTATAGGTCACTCGGTACGCGAAATTTATATCGATTCCAATGGACTTTACTGGCTCAGCACCTTACAAGGGGGAATCAATAAGTACGACGCTAATCTGGCATTTTTTAATCACAAATCTTACAATCCATTCGATGCACGTGGCTTGAGTGCAAGGTCTGTGACTTCTTTTGCCCAAATGCCCAACGGAAAAATCTATATCGGTACCGATGGGGGAGGGCTTAATCAGTATGACAAAAAATCAGGGTTTATCGAACATGTTTTGCCTAATAAATTAATTCCTAGTAAAATTATTGGGGCATTGGAAGTTGTTGGTAATAAGCTCGTTGTGGGAACTTACGGCGACGGAATGTATATTTTGGACACCGAAAATAATCAAGTCAAATATATCAAAATAAAGGCTAATCAGGGGGCAGATGTTCCCGTAAACTGCCTAAAAGTAGATAAACAAGGTAATATCTGGATTGGTACCAACGGAGAAGGTGTATTTATTTATGAAACTTCTACTAATACATTACGTTCTATCAAAGACCTCTATCATCTTTCCTCCAAAGTGTATAACTTCTTGACCAATGGTTATACCACAGCATTAGAAGAAGATACCCAAGGAAATATGTGGATTGGAACCAATGGTGCTGGGTGTGCGATTTACAACTTTAAAAGTCATAAAATCGAAATTCTTAATCATGCAACAAGCAACCTAGCTCTTGATCGAATCCTGAGTATTTATTGTGACTCACAAGGCAAAGTTTGGATGGGTGTGTTTGGGGTTGGTTTATGCACTTTTGATTTTCAAAAAAGAAAATTTATCCAGTATGGCGAAGCTCAATTACTGTCGAATGATTTGGTATACAAAATCTTAGAAGATGAGGAAAACAACCTTTGGGTAAGTACCAACCAAGGAATAAGCAAGTTTGACCCAAGAAAAAAGACCTTCAAAAATTACAACTACCACAATGGTGTTCAGCAAAGTACCTTCAATATGGGAGCTGGCATCAAAACACAATCTGGCGAAATCTATTTTGGGGGGCTCGATGGCTTTAATTATTTCAGACCTTCCACGTTGAATATTAATAATAAAACTCCTCAATTAATTCTTACTGATTTAAAGATTGGTAACAAAAGTATTATCCCTAGCGAAAATGCCGAGATTAATAAACCCATTTCAATAGCCGATAAGATTACGCTGAGCTACAAACAAAATTTTTCACTTGATTTTGTAGCACTCAACTATACCTCTCCCCAAGAAAGTCAATATGCTTATATGCTTGAAGGTTTTGATAAAGAGTGGAACAAAGCGGGCTCGGTTACCAACGCCGTGTATACCAACCTAGACCCTGGAAAATACCTTTTTCGCCTAAAAGCACAAAGTGAAGATGGCTCGTGGCAAACGCCTGAAAGGGTTGTAGAAGTAAATGTATTGCCACCACTTTGGAAAACCCCTATTGCCTATTTTATCTATTTTTACCTTGTATTTTTTATCTTATGGTATCTGAGAAATAGAGGAATCAAAAAGTTGAAAAGTGAGTTTGAACGTGAAAAGGAACGTACTGAAAATGAACGTAAAATTGAGCTGGAAAAACTCAAAATTAAGTTTTTGACCAACCTAAGCCATGAGCTTAAAACTCCTCTAACCCTTGTGCTCAATCCTGTGGAGAGTTTATTGAATAATGAAAAAAGTGATAAAAAAATCCAAACGCTCAATCTTGTCAACCGCAATGCCAAGCGCTTGCTAAATTTAGTGAATCAACTCCTTGATTTTAGAAGTATTGAGGATAAAGAGCTCCAATTGCATCTTTCACAGGGTGATTTGATAGAGGTTGCGAAGGATATTTTTGAATCTTTTCAATACTTATCAGAAACAAAACATATTCAATTTGATTTTGAGAGTGCTGTCCAAACTTATTATTGCGCTTTTGATAAAGACAAAGTAGAACGGATATTAATGAACCTGCTATCGAATGCAATAAAGTTTACCAAAGCTCAGGGAAGCGTATATTTTCATATCGAAATGCCAGAAAATCAATCAGGTATTAAACTAATTGTTGGCGATACAGGCTCTGGTTTTTCTAGGGATATGTACGAAAAGATTTTTGATAGATTTTTTCAAATTCCGACCGACGACGCTACGCTCAACCAAGGGAGTGGCATCGGTTTATCTATTTCAAAAGAGTTTATCAAACTACATGGTGGCACCATACAGGTAGAAAGTGAGGAAGGAATGGGAAGTATTTTTACGGTATTTTTACCATTGAAAAATCAAGAAAGTTTTACTAAAAATCCCATTCAGATACCAACAGAAGTTCAGGAATATCCTACCGAAATATTGGCAGTAGATACACAAGAAACGAGTGTCGAAAAATCAGAGAAACCTATAATTTTGGTGATTGACGACAATGAGGATATTAGGTATTATTTAAAAGAAAATTTAGCCCATAAGTACAAGATTGTCGAAGCGTCTGATGGGAAGCAAGGATGGCAAAAAGCACTGTCGGCTCATCCTATGCTCATTGTCAGCGATGTGAATATGCCAAATATGGATGGTTTGTCGCTATTAGACAAAATACGAAATGATAGCCGAACAAAACATATTCCAGTAATTTTATTAACGGTTTTATCCGAAGAAGAACAACAAGCCAAAGGCTTATCTTTTGGAGCAAATGATTATTTGGTAAAACCATTTAGCTTTAATTTATTGGATATTAAAATTGGTAATTTACTCAAAATCAATCAAACCTTCAAAGAAACTTATAGCAAACAAATCAACGTTCAAACGCCTGTACTTGAAGTGGAGTCGCAAGACGAAAAGTTTTTGTTGGAGGTTGCACGTCATATAGAGGAGAATATTCTTCAGACAAGTTTAACAGTAGAGGATGTCAGCAAAATGGTGAATATGAGTAGAAGTACTTTTTACAACAAAATTTTAGCCTTAACAGGAGAAACGCCCGTCGAGTATATCAGGTCGATGCGATTGAAAAAGGCGGCTTATTTATTAGAAAAAAGTGACTTGAAAATTGCAGATATTAGTTTTGAAGTGGGCTTTTCGAACACCAATTATTTTGCCCGAGCATTCCGAAATAAATATCAAATGACTCCATCAGATTATATCAAACTCAAACGCCATAAAACTGTGCTCACAGTGGCCGAATAGTTTTTTTTGATTATTTGGTAAAAGCTCCAAGGGGTATTTGTCCCAAGCCCGAATATTAGTGCTTTGTTTATATAGCGCTAATATTTGGGCTTTTTTGTTAACAAAAAACATTTCGTACAAAAATCGAGTAAAATGTGCTAATCCAATTTTCGGACATAAACTTACTTTACACCGTCAAAAGACGCCCCTCATCCCAAGAGGATAATATTCTATCTTAAAACAATCATATTTTACTCTATGAAAAGAAATAATTACCTTATTATTCAGTGGCAAAGTTTTCCCTTGATGAAATTGTGTTTGATGCTGTTTGCAGTTTTTTTGAGCTATACAATTCAGGCACAAACTATCAAAGGAAAAGTAACAGCTGAAGATGGAAAACCCGTAGCTGGAGCTACTATAAAAGTAAAGGGAAGTAATGTGGGAACAGTGGCCAATAACGATGGTGACTATACTTTATCTAATGTAACCAAAAACACGGTCCTTGTTGTTTCAAGTATTGGGTATTTACCAGCCGAAATTAATATCGGTGCAAGAACATTTGTAGAGATTGTATTGAATGCCGATACCCGTGAGCTTGGAGAGGTAATAGTGGTGGGTTATGGTACTCAAAAAAAGAGAGATATAACAGGAGCGGTGGTTTCTGTATCAGAAAAAACGCTCAAAGAAGTACCAGCTCCAAACATGCTCAACGCATTGAAAGGTAGAGCAGCGGGGGTATCTATTGTGAGTAATGGCTCAACGCCTGGGAGTCAAGCATCGATTCGTGTGCGTGGTAACCGCTCATTAACAACTGGCAACGGCGATGGGCTCGATGGCCCCTTGGTAGTAGTAGACGGAATTCCTTTTGGAGGATTGAACGATATCAACCCCGATGATATTGCTAATATTGAAATATTGAAAGATGCTTCAGCAACGGCCATCTATGGTTCGCGTGGGGCAGGGGGTGTTATTTTGGTAACCACCAAAAGAGGAAAAGTGGGTAAGCCTGTATTTAGTTATGATGGTTATCACGGCGTAACTAATATCATGGGTAAATACAATGTTATGAATGGAGAACAATATGCCAAATTTAAAGAATTATCTGCTGCGTATAATACACAGGGTGCAGGTACAACGGCATATCCTTTGACCGAAGAAGAAAAAGCAAATTTAGCAGCAGGCGTATCTACCGACTGGCAGAGTTTATTGTACAAGCCCGGATTCAACAGTAGTCATCAGCTTGGGATGCAGGGTGGTGTTGAAAATACACAATACGGTATAGGTATTGGCTATTTTAACGAAACGGGTATTATGCCAAATCAGAACTTCGACCGTATGACGATTCGTGCTACATTAGATCAAAAAATCGGGAAAAGGGTGAAAATTGGCTTGAATACCATCAATACCTTAACGCACCGTAACGACCCAGCAGGAGGTGGTATTCCGACCGAGTTAGTGCGTTTGTCACCTTTAGTTCAACCTTATAATGCCGATGGTTCGGTCAACTTGAACCCTAAAAAAGGTACCATCGAGGCACAAGCAGTGAGCCCACTAACGCTCATCTCTCGTGGTGCGGATATCCTTTCTAATGAGCGTTCGTTGAGAACTTTTAATAGTTTGTATGCCGAAGTAAATATTTTAGATGGTCTTAAATATCGTTTTAATGCTGGTCTTAATTTTAGCCAAGTCCACTTTAATGGATATGCTCCACCAAATACCTTTGTTAATACCGGAACTGAGCAAAGTGTGTCAAGCGCCGATATTAGAAATACCGAGTATTGGGATGTAAATTTCCAGCACTTACTCTATTATGACAAAGTATTTGCCCAAAAACACAAAGTTGGTTTAACAGCGCTTTATGAAATCACCAAAAATCATAACCTTGGAAGTAGCTTTAATGTGAAAGGCGTGCCAGCAGATTACATCAAAACCGCCAACTTCTCTTTGGCTTCGGGCCAACCAACAGGTAGCGGTAGTTTTGCCGAAGCAGGCTTGATTTCTTACATGGCTCGTCTAAATTATACTTTTAATGACAAATATACCCTTACGGCTACCTTCCGAAGAGATGGTTCTTCTACGTTGTCGCCAGGTAATCAGTATTTTAACTATCCTGCCATTGGGATGAGTTGGAACATCATCGACGAACCTTTTATGAAACAACTGAATGCCGTATCCAACCTTAAAATTAGAGGTGGCTGGGGTATTTCGGGTAACCGTAACGTAGACCCTTATGCTACCTTGGGTGCGTTGTCGTCAGGATATTACAACTTTGGTACAACTACTGCAGGACAAGCTTTGGCTTATACGGTTACGAGTTTGCCAGCTAGCAATTTGGGCTGGCAATCTACAGCACAATGGGATTTTGGTTTAGAAATTGGTTTGTTCAACAATCGTGTGACTGGTTCATTTGATATTTACAAACAAAGTACAAAAGACATTTTGCTTTCTGTAAACCTTCCTCAAAGTAATGGCGCAGGTTCGGCGCTCAAAAACCTTGGAAAAACAGAAGGTAGTGGTTTTGAATCTTCGGTATCTATTGATGTAATCAGAAGCAAAAGCGGATTTAATTGGAGTACAGATATAACTTATTTCTTTAACCGTGAAAAAATTACCCAATTGACAACACCAACAGAATTAGATAATAAAGGTAACTATTGGTTTGTTGGACAGCCACTTACGGTTATTTATGATTATAACAAAATCGGTATTTGGCAACAGTCAGATAAAGACAATGGTACATTAGCAAAACAAACATCACCTGTACAGGTACCAGGCGAAATCCGTGTAGAAGATGTAGATGGTAACGGAAAAATTGATGCCAATGACCGTAAAGTTATCGGTAACTTCCAGCCAGCTTGGGAAGGAGGCTTTACCAATAGAGTTAGCTACAAAAACTTTGATTTATCGATTGTGACTTATGCGCGTATGGGTATGAAGGTATTAGTACCTTATTTGGCAGGAACTTCGGGTGGTGGCTCAGGATTTGGATTCCTAAACCAAGGTCGCTCCAACCAATTGGTGATGGATTATTGGACAACCGACAACCCAACCAATGCATTCCCAAGACCAAATGCAGGGGGTGGTGTAAGAGATTTTACCTCTACAACACAGTACCAAGATGGTTCATTTATTAAAGTACGAAGCATTAATGTCGGATATACGCTTCCTTCAAAAATGCTCGGCAAATTAGGCTTTAGTTCTGCTCGTGTGTATATCAATGCAACAAACCCGCTTATTCTGTATTCGCCTTTAGTAAGAGACAAACTGGCTATTGACCCTGAAGGAAACGGTTATGGTAACACCATTCAAGGAGGTAACTTCAACCGTGTGATTAGTGTAAACCTTAATAACCCTCCTGTGCGTCAGTTTACTTTAGGTGTTAATCTCAAATTTTAATAATCGGAAAAATGAAAAAAATTAAAATATCAATACTTGCTTGTACGCTGTTTTTAAGTTTTGGTTGTGAAAATATACTTGTGGAAAAACCTCAATCGCAGATTGTACCTTCTTATTTCAATAGCCCTGCCGGTGTATTGGGAGGTATTGCAGGGGTTTATAATGAAATTCGTAACCAATGGGGTACCGAAGGCTTCTCTTCTGAAATGCAAGCGGGAACCGACGAATTTATTCAAGGGGCAAGTAGCGGTGGTGGGCCTATACACACCTTCAATGGCTTGAATGGTACAAACTTTGGTTCGGCATGGGGTACAGCCTTTACTTGTGTCAATACCATCAACGGGGTACTAAAGTTTGGTCAAAATATCAGTCTTCCAGAGGCTACTAAAAAACAATATTTGGCACAAGCGAAATTCTTGCGCGCTTTCTGGTATTTTTATCTAGTACAAACTTGGGGAGACGTGCCTTTGCATACCGAGTTTATTACAGTTCCTTCTCAGGCAGCCAAAAGAGACCCAGCTTTGGAAGTGTATAAGCTCATTATCAAAGACTTGACAGAAGCTGCTGCTGATTTGCCAGATAAACCAACAGCTCCGTTTTTAGGCAAAGCAGCAACAAAACCTGTTGCGCAGTTTTTCTTAGCAAAGGCCTATCTAACCCGTGGTTGGTTGACCAACTCACAAACGGATTATGCTGAAGCAGCTAGAATTTCGAGCGAGATTATTACCAACAAAGCTAACTATGGTTTGGATTTGTGGCAAGACTTTGGCGATGCTTTCGTGCCTGCTAATGACTACGGTAAAGAAACAATGTTTGTGAGTGACCACTCAAATGATGCTAAATTTGGCTATTATACAGTGGGTGGTGGTGCTAGTGGTGGTGCTGGCCAAAACTTAACGCCTTGGTTTACCAACTGGAACTACCCAAACAACAGTGGTGTAAACTCTACGGTAAATGCTAACGGGATATTAGTAAACTCTGGTACCTCATTGATGGTGCGCGATTCTTATTATGGTCGCCCGTACCAACGTTTGCGTCCAAATAGTGTTAAACAAAGTTCTGGAGAAGTAGCAGGAAAGAACTATTTCCTTGACCAAGCTTTTGTAAAAAGAGATATTGATTCACGATTTGCCAATACTTTCTATACGGTATATATCGCCAACCAATCTATTACCAATAGTGCTACGGCAGCCAATAACAAAAGAGGAATTTCTTACACGACTCAAGTTGGGGTAGATACTGCCGTTTGGCTTCCTGATTTTGAAGTGGCAGGTGCACCTCAATTTTATGGTACAAGACCATTTAAAGGACTTATTATTCCGCCAAGCCTTTGGAAATCAGATGTATATCCAGCTATCAAAAAACACATGGATCCTAGTCGTGGAAGTAATTTCAATGACCCTTCCACTCGTCCTGTAGTAATTACACGTTTTGCTGAAGTATATCTTATTGGTGCAGAGGCCTATCTTCAGGCAGGCGATAAGGCAAAGGCCGCTGAATTGCTGAATGTGCTTCGTCAAAGAGCAGCTTATCGTAAAACAAACACTCCAGCACAAAATGCTGCTGCTGCCGCTGCTATGTTAATCAAAGATTCGGACGTAACAATCGATTTTATTTTGGACGAAAGAAGCCGTGAGCTATTCGGAGAATGGATGAGATATCAAGATTTGGTACGTACAAAATCTTTGGTAAGACGTATCAAACTTTGGAATACTGAGGCTGCTCCTTACATAAAAGATTTTCATGTACTCAGACCTATTCCTCAGTCCGAAATTGATCGTACTGTAGAAGGTCCTCCATTTACTCAGAACCCAGGATATTAAATCTGAGTAAGTAAGTGTTAGGCTCTAGGCTGTAAGCCGTAGGCATTAGGCAAGTACAACTCTTTGCCTATTGCCTTAGGCTTTAAGGTATCGGCATTCGGCTTTGGGCTTTGGGTAAAAGTAGGTTTTGGCTATGGAAAAAAATTACCACTCTTTGCCTATTGCCTATTGCCTATTGCCTATTGCCTAATGCTTAGTGCCTATTGCCCAAACACATAAATTGCATGCATACCCACTATTCTACTACAACTTTTGAGTATTTTTATGTTGGACTTTCCGAAAAAACAGTTAATTCTTTGGATTGAACATTGGTTGTCCTTTTTTAATTATTTGTGCTACAAAATTTTTTTTCATTGGTCTACTTTCACGGTGAAAAAAATGTAAAAAAAATCTCAATTTTCATTAAAAACTTACAGCATGAATTATTACAAAATATCTTTATCGTTGTTCAGATTTTTTCTATTGAGTGTTCTTAGTATTCAGTTGTCTTTTTCGCAGAAAACAGCTGTTTCTCTAAAATCGGCTTATCAAGATGATTTTTTGATTGGTACAGCTTTGGGAACGGAGCATATTTTAGAAAAGAATGAAAAAGCAGATGCCTTAATTAAAAGAGAATTCAATGCGATTACGCCTGAGAATATCATGAAGGCTCAAATTATTCACCCTGCTCCAAATCGATACAATTTTACCTTGGCAGACAAATACGTTGAATATGGGCAAAAAAATCAAATGTATATTGTTGGGCATACCTTAATTTGGCATTCTCAATTACCGCCATTTGCTTTCAAAATGAATAATGCAGACTCTGTACGTATATTTATGACCGACCATATCAATACTGTGGCAGGGCGCTATGCAGGCAAAATCAATAGCTGGGATGTCGTAAATGAGGCATTGAATGAAGATGGTACACTTCGTAAATCTGTTTTCTTAAAAACACTAGGCGAAGGATATATCAAGGAGGCTTTTGATTTGGCTGCCAAAGCCGACCCCAAAGCGGCTTTGTATTATAATGATTACAATATTGAACAGCCTGCCAAACGCAAAGGTGCAATCGATCTTATCAAAAAATTACAAGCAAGCGGAACAAAAATTGATGGTGTTGGGATTCAAGGGCATTGGAGTATTCATACCCTCAACTTGAAAGATATTGAAGAGTCTATCATGGAGTTTTCGAGATTAGGA
Source organism: Flectobacillus sp. (assembly GCF_049240685.1). NCBI lineage: Bacteria > Pseudomonadati > Bacteroidota > Cytophagia > Cytophagales > Flectobacillaceae > Flectobacillus > Flectobacillus sp. The sequence continues at coordinate 9,023 of NZ_JBMLSD010000199.1, read as the reverse complement.
CTCAAAATCGCTTTTACAGAATTAGACTTAACAGTACTGCCTAATCCTTGGGATTTGCAAGGGGCAGATGTGAATCAGCGCTTTGAAGAAAAACCTGAAATGAATCCTTACAAAGATGCCTTACCTGACTCGGTACAAACCGCATTAGCCGACCGTTATACAGACCTCTTCAAACTTTTCTTGAAACATAAAGATAAAATTAGCAGAGTAACTTTTTGGGGAGTAGATGACAAACATTCTTGGCTGAATGGTTTTCCGATTCGTAATCGAACCAACTATCCTTTGCTATTTGATAGGGCATTAGAGCCTAAAAAGGCTTATCAGGCAGTAATGAGTTTGAAATCAGCCGAATAGCATACCTCTAAATTTGGATAGTATTTGTAATTTTTAACATGATTAAATAATAGAGTTTTATGAATATGGTAATAAAAAAAATCTTTTTAGTATATAGCTATTTGTTAATAGTCGGAACTGCTTTTGCTCAGAAAACCACTTTAGTTAATCCTATTCTGACAGGATTTTATCCTGATCCTAGTATCGTAAAAGTAGGGGCAGACTACTATTCTGTTCACTCTACTTTTTCCTATTTTCCGGGCTTGCCCATTATGCATAGCCGTGATTTGAAAAATTGGAAACAAATAGGGAATGTCATCAACCGCCCCTCACAAATGGATTTTATGGGCGAGCGTATGAGCCGCGGACTTTTTGCTCCTGCTATAACTTACTACAAAGGTATTTACTACGTTACCTGTACAGATATTGACCACGATGGTAACTTTGTGGTTACGGCTACTAATCCGGCTGGCCCTTATAGTAATCCCGTAAAATTGCCAGAAGTAAGAGGGATTGACCCATCTATTTATTTCGACGAGGCAACCGACAAAGCTTATATCGTTTATAATAGTGATGCCCCCGACAACAAACCGCTCTATTCGGGTCATAGAACTATCAGAATGTATGAGTTTGATTATAAAAACTTGAAGGTAGTAGGCGAACAAAAGCTATTGGTGAATGGCGGTGTAGATATTTCTAAAAAACCTGTTTGGATTGAAGGACCGCACGTTATGAAACGTAACGATTGGTATATTTTGTACTGTGCAGAAGGTGGAACTTCCGTAAATCACTCACAAGTGGCTTTGCGTAGTAAAGATATTTGGGGACCTTATGTACCATTTGAAGGAAACCCAGTACTGACACAAAGAGAATTACCAGCAGATCGCCCCAATCCAATTACCTCGGCAGGACATGCTCAATTTATCGAAGGTCCCGACGGAAAATGGTATTCTATATTTTTGGCAGTGCGTCCTTACGAAGGCGATTATTACAATACAGGTCGCGAAATGTTTATTGCACCGCTTACTTGGGTAAACGATTGGCCAATGATTGAGCATGGCGAAAAGGCTATTGAATACAAATATGAAACCAATATTAAAGAGGTAAAACAAAAAGATGCTTTACCTCAAAATGGTAATTTTTCTTATACCATGAAGTTTGATAAAGGACTTGACCTTTCGATGATGCACTTGCGAACGGTAGATAGTAGTTCGTTCAAGACTTCTAAAAATGGGCTTACCCTAACATTGAAACCTGAAACTATTTCAGAACTCGGAAACCCTTCGTTTGTGGGCAAACGTCAGCAACATCTTACTAGTTTGGCAGAAACTGAACTCGTTTTTTCTCCAAAATCAGAAAAAGAAAAAGCAGGATTGGTGATTTATCAAGACGAAAGCCATTACTATTTCTTGGCAAAATCTATCAAAGAAGGTAAAACTCAAGTAGAATTATACAAAAGTATTCACCGTAAAAAAGAGGTAGAATTGATTAATACCCTGCCTGTTGGCAACGAAAAACTAGTACTTAGAATAGCTACCAAAGGCGATAAATGTGATTTTGCTATCTCAGAAAATGGTAAAGACTTCAAGATTTTAGCCGAAAACCAAGATGGCAAACATCTTTCGACCAAATTTTCAGGAGGATTTGTGGGCTGTGTATATGCCATGTATGCCACTTCAAATGGCGAAAAATCTGATAATAGCGCCACATTTAAGTATTTGAAATACGAGGGAAATGATGCTGTACTGAAATAAAAAAACAAATCCAATTGATTCATTATTAAAAAAGGTCAATGGTGCGATAGAGTAAAAACTTTAATAAATTCTGTGGCACCTTGACTTAATTTTTGAATAAACAACATTATCCAAATCCCATGAAGCATGTACTTATCATCGTTGTTTGCTTGGTCGGATACCTCCAAAATTCCGCTTATGCTCAGCAGATTATTCCTTTATATGATGGCGTAGTTCCCAATGCTAGAGCTACAAGCAAAAAAGAAATCAACGAAAATGGAATGTACAGGGATGTTGTCTCCCCTACGCTCGAATACATAAAACCCGAAAAACCAAACGGTACTGCGGTTATCGTGATTGCGGGAGGTGGTTATGGTGTAATTGTTTACAATGGCGAGGGCTTGAGTACCGCCAAAGCATTGGCAGAAAAAGGGATTTCAGCCTTTGTACTAAAATACAGGCTGCCTAGCGATGAAATAATGGTAGATAAAAAAATAGGGGCATTACAAGATGCTCAACAAGCTATTAAGATTGTACGTGAAAATGCTAACAAATTTGGGATTAATAAAAACAAAATAGGTATTATGGGTTTTTCGGCAGGCGGACACTTGGCAAGTACTGCCGCTACGCATTTCGAAAAATCCTATATCGAAAACCCCAATAACATCAGCTTACGACCTGATTTTCAAATATTGGTTTACCCAGTAATTACCATGAAAGAAGGACTGACGCACGGTGGTTCTCGTGATAATTTGATTGGTAAAAATCCTACTGCTGCCGACATCGAAACTTTTTCAAACGAATTACAAATCAAGACTCATACACCACCAGCCTATTTGACTCACGCTGCCGACGACAAACTTGTGGATGTGGACAATAGTATTTCTTATTTTGAAAATTTACGAAAAAGCAAAGTTGAGGTCGAAATGCACATCTATCCCAAAGGCGATCACGGATTTATTTTCAGACATAAAGGCTGGATGGAACCTCTCTTTGATTGGTTGACTCGTAATAATTGGTTGTAATTAAGTAATCGTGCAGAGGTGAATCTAAACTTTTAGCATCCGAAAGACACTTTTATGTTTTGTCCAGTAATCAGCTTTTTAACATAAACCTAAAATTAACAATGAAAAGTACCGTTTTATCTCTTTTATTCAGCTTATCAAGTTGTGGTATAGCTTTAGCTCAAAATCAGCAAAGTGCTGTTATTGAGGATTTTAAGCCATCTCCACTCAACCAGCCACAACAAGAATATCCAATGGTCAATTCCCAAGGATATGCTCGTTTCAAAATTATTGCACCTGCTGCCGATAGCGTTCGGGTAAGTTTGGGCCTAGGTGGTAGAGGTGGTACAAAACTTGAAAAAGCCAGTGATGGCAGTTGGATGGGCACAACCGAAGGCCCAATGGACGAAGGTTTTCATTATTATAATGTAAAAATCGACGGAGGAAAATTCAATGACCCCGGAGCTATGAATTACTATGGCTCTATCCGCTGGGAAAGTGGTATTGAAATTCCTGCACATGACCAAGATTTTTATGCCCTCAAAAATGTACCACATGGCCATGTGCAACAAGTACTTTTTCCATCGCCAAGTACCAATACTTCTCGCAGAGCCTTTGTTTATACGCCTCCAGGCTACGAATTAGGCAAAGACAAATATCCTGTTTTGTATTTACAACACGGCTGGGGCGAAGACGAAACTGCTTGGATGAACCAAGGACATGCCAATTTAATCATGGATAACCTGATTGCCGAAGGTAAAATCAAGCCCTTTATTATCGTAAATACTTATGGCATGACCAACGAAGTAAAATTTGGAAAAATCAGAGAGTTTAAAATCGAACCATTCCAAACAGTTTTGATAGATGAATTGATACCCTACATAGATACCCATTTCAGAACCATTGCCAAACAATCTCATCGTGCAATGGCTGGCTTGAGTATGGGCGGTATGGAAACAAAAACTATTACCTTGAATAAGCCGGAGGTATTTTCATACTATGCGCTGTTGAGCGGTGGCACTTATGCACCAACCGACATCAAGGATAAGTCGAAAGTGAAACTTATTTTCTTGAGTTGCGGAAGCAGAGAAAAACCCGAAGGGGTTAATAGTGCAGTGGCGGCATTAAAGGAAGCAAATTTTAATGCTGTTTCATATATTTCAGACAAAACGGGTCACGAGTTTCAAACATGGCGCAGAAGTTTACGCGAATTAGCTCCCTTGTTATTCAAATAGACCAAGTTTAAGTGCTGAATGATGAGTTGAGTGTACAATTGTTAGTTTAGCACTTAAATATTACTTTTATTTTAAATACAAGTTGTTGAAAATAAACACTTTACATTCATATCTTCCAATTCACAATTAGCACTGTACCAAGGTTTAAGTTTTGTTTTTACAATAAAATTGCGGTTGCCGCTACCGCAAAATTGAATCCTTCGTACAGCACCAACGCACAATTCACTACTCAAAGAATAGCTATCTTTACTAGTTCAAGACTTAGTCTTGGACTCATTTTTTTAACAGTTTGAAACTGTTTTTACAAAATTCAGATAAAAACCCAAGTATCCGAAAGACACTTTTAAGTTTTGTCCAGTAATCAGCAATTAAGTAAAAGGAAAGATTAAATTAATAGTATATCTGAGGCAAAATTTGACTATAATCTTTTGATTATGAATATTTTAAAATAACCAATATACTGTTAACTAATAACGTTTTTCTACTTATAAACAAAAAAATAGCTATCAAAAATACTTCTGATAGCTATCCGTTTTCATACAAAATAGGGATGAACAGGTTTGTTCAACTTACTATTGTCCTTGACCTAGCGAGTAGGCTGCTTTCCCATCAAACTCATATAGGTTTTCTGTTTTGATTACATCTATTCCTTGTGAAATGGCCTTTTCTAACAACGCTGGAATTTGAGAGCTAGAAGTTAACCCTTTGAATCTACATCTCCAGTGGTCTGTACAGAATGTTTCAGGGAATCCTTCTGGCCATACTTTGATACCTCGGTTGGTAATCATGCTTAGTTCTATTCCTGCTTGATTTAGCTGGCTTACTTGTGCTGCCAAATCATCTGCCGAACTACCAGGCCAGTGTACGAACAAATCTACGCCGACAATATCTTTTTTGGCAGGTGCTTTGCGTACGTACTTCGGAAGGTACATTTGTGCGCCTTCTGCATATTCTACCGCCTGAAGTTGCTTTGGCTTTTGACCAAGGTTGGCAATTACAGCTTGAGCAAATTCTTTGGTTCCAACTTTCTGAGTACTAGTGCCTTCCTGATAGATATCGTAAGTATGAATACCATCTTCGATGGTTTTGAGCCAAGCGTTTTGTACTTTTTCGGCTACTTCCATCTGACCGATATGTTGTAACATCAAGATAGCCCCTTGTAATAATCCTGATGGATTGGCCACATTCTGACCAGCTCTTCGTGGTGCAGAGCCATGAATGGCTTCAAACATGGCACACTCTTCGCCAATGTTCGACGAGCCTGCCAACCCTACAGATCCTGCGATTTGCGCTGCAATGTCAGAAAGTACGTCTCCATATAAGTTTGGTACTACAATTACATCAAATGCTTCGGGAGTATCAGCCATTTTTGCTGCACCGATATCGATAATCCAGTGCTCATTTTCGATTTCTGGATATTCCTGAGCTATTTCGTCAAATACTTTATGAAACAAGCCGTCTGTTTGCTTCATAATATTGTCTTTTGTAAAACAGGTTACTTTCTTACGTCCGTTGTGTTTGGCATATTCAAAGGCATAACGAACGATTTTCTCACAACCCGGGCGACTAATGAGCTTTAGGCATTGTACAACCTCGTCGGTTTGTTGATGCTCGATACCTGCATAAAGATCTTCCTCATTTTCGCGGATAATCACAATGTCCATTTTTGGGTGCTTAGTATCCACAAACGGATGCAGACTTAAGCAAGGGCGGACGTTTGCGTATAAGCCCAAAAACTTACGAGTGGTTACATTAAGACTCTTGTAGCCCCCTCCTTGTGGAGTTGTAATAGGAGCTTTCAAGAAAACTTTGTTGCGGCGTATGATGTCCCATGATTCTTTGGCAATACCCGAAGTATTACCAGACAAATACACCTTTTCACCAATGTCAATTGACTCGATTTCAATTTTTGCTCCTGCGGCAAGAATGATTTCTAGAGTGGCATCCATAATTTCTGGTCCGATACCATCTCCTTTTGCAACTGTAATTTTTGTCATCTGTGTTTGTGTTATGCTTTGTTTACGACACAAAGTTGAAATATTATTTTCATAAGTTTTTATTTATGTTAAAAATGTAATACATAAAAAATATTTATGAATAAACTTTCTAATGACTTCTGTAAAGTATAAAGGTGTTTTTAAATAATTGATTATGAGTTTATTATGTTAATTTTGTATTGTTAGCGTTACGCTAGTTTTTGATAATTATAAATATTTTAAATATTAATTATTTTATATATAAATAAAAACTTATAATTATTTGAGTTCAAATTTGTATTTGAATATAAAAACACATACAAAAATGATACTTTCAACATCCGTACAATTAGCGAAAACATATTTAGAAAAAGGGGGAGTAATTGGGCTGCCAACCGAAACCGTTTATGGTTTGGCAGGAAATATATGGGATCAAGAAGCCATCAATAAAATTTTTACCATAAAAGAACGCCCCAAAAGCCACCCATTGATTGCGCACGTGGCTCATTGGGAACAAGTAGAGAGTATTGCCACTAATATTCCTGCTATGGCACAGCTTTTAGCAGATAAATTTTGGCCTGGCCCACTAACGATGATACTTTCAGCCAAACCGAATGTTCCTTCAGAGGCCACAGCTGGGCTTGGTACTATCGCCGTTCGAATGCCTGAGCATCCTTTGGCCTTGAAGTTGCTTTCGGCGCTACCATTTCCTTTGGTTGCACCTAGTGCGAACCCTTTTGGTAAGATTAGCCCAACCTCGGCAATGCATGTTTTTTCATATTTCAAAGGAAAAATACCTTTGACGCTCGACGGCGGAAATTGCAAAGTGGGACTTGAATCAACCATCATTGGTTTCAAGGATGATGCAGTTGTGATTTATCGTCAAGGAATTATTAGTAAAGATGATATCCTTGAGGTAATTCCCAATACAGCGGTGTATTATGATATCGACAACCAAAGCAATTATCCTGGTAGTCACCGTGCTCATTATGCACCCAAAACTCCTCTAATTATCACAGACTCGTTGGCAGAAACGCTTGAAAAATATGACAACAGTAAGATTGGACTACTTGTTTTGGGGTCAGATACCGAGTCTACTTATTCAAATATCGCAGCGATTCGTAATTTGAGTAAAGCAAATGACCTGAAAGAAGCGGCCTCAAATCTATATGCCTTTTTACACGAATTAGATAGCCTGAATCTTGATATGATTGTAGCAGAGCTTTTCCCTGCAAGCGATTTGGGTATTGTGCTCAATGACAAACTCATTAGAGCTTCGAGTCAATTTGACCAACATGCTTGAAGCCAAATATCAGTATGAGTACTAAATTTATAAATGTAGTATATTGATTATCAGAAATTTGTGTGATTTTTATTTTTTACACTAATATTTTAGTATATCTAAACTTTCAATGTAACCGAAGACCGATGGGTCATCTTAACTAATCATTATTTTATGAACTCTAACTTACTGTTGGACAATTTATCTAATCCAGCACTACTTTTTTTTGTTTTGGGAATTGTATCAGTGATGCTGAAAAGTGATTTAAAAATTCCTGACAATTCTTCCAAGTTTATTTCATTGTATTTGTTATTTGCTATTGGTTTTAAGGGGGGACAAGAACTTTCACACGAAAGCTTTAATAGTCAAATGATTTGGGTAATGCTAACAGGCATATTTTTATCTATGGCAATACCTTTTTATACCTTTTTTATTCTTAAGAAAAAATTAAATATCTACGATGCAGGAGCAACAGCCGCGGCATACGGCTCTGTAAGTGCCGTAACATTTGTGACAGCAGTATCCTATCTTGAAACACATCATTTACAAATACATGGATATATGGTTGCTACGATGGCGCTTATGGAATCACCAGCTATTATTGTGGGACTTTTGCTGATTTCGGTTTTTGGGAAGGATACTCAACAAGGTATTCAGAAAAAGGAGGCGGTTAAGCATTCGTTAACCAACGGGAGCGTTTTACTCATATTGGGTAGTTTGATTATTGGCTACTTGGCCGATGCCAAACAAGCAGAAGGTATAAAGCCCTTTACGAATGATTTGTTTAAAGGATTTCTAGCGATATTTTTATTGGATATGGGAATTTCTAGTGGCAAAAAACTGACTTCTTTTTTCTCTTATGGTTGGTTTCCTATCATTTTTGCAGCCATTATTCCTTTAGTAAATGGATGCTTTGTGGGCTGGGTTACTGGGTTTTTCTGTGATTATGCGATTGATCGTTTTATATTAGCTGTTTTGGCTGCGAGTGCTTCTTATATCGCTGTTCCTGCAGCTATGAAGATATCTGTGCCTCAAGCAAATCCAGGCTTATATTTGCCCATGACTTTGGCTATTACTTTTCCTATCAATATTACGATTGGCCTTCCTCTTTACTTTGGAATAGTTTCGGCGTAGATGCGACGTAGTAATGAGTGGTGAATATGAATTTTTAATAAGTAATCGTGCAGAATTATATTTAAGTTTTGTGTTTTAGGGGCAAGGCAACAGGCACGAGGCAAAGAGTGTAAAATAGTTTTTTAGTAACGATAGATACGTTTTTGCCGAATGCCCACAGCCGAAAGCCGATACCTGAAAGCTTAAAGCACAATCTTAAACTTTATTTTAGGGACAAGGCAACAGGCACTAGGCAAAGAGTGTAAAATAGTTTTTTAGTAACGATAGATACGTTTTGCCGAATGCCCAAAGCTGAAAGCCGTAAGCTCAAAAATTAAATTTTATTT
>NZ_JBMLSD010000198.1:6078-9660 GCF_049240685.1 Flectobacillus sp. | reverse complement strand
TAATTTTGTACAGTTACTTAAACTTTAGATATAAAGAGTATTTTTAGAGAAATTAATACTTTTAAGAAAAAACACAATTGCCTATGATTGAAGCGTTTACTATTCTTTACTTAAAATACATTAAAATTAAGCTTATGAATATTAAACGAACAGTCCTCGCTTGTGTCCTATTTGTAGGATTATCTATCAGTAATCTAAGTTTGGGTCAAAAAGTTACCGAAAGTATATATGAGGGTAAGCCTGTACTTACATCGAATACAAAAGGTAACAAGAAAAGTCTATTGAAAGCATGGTGTGAATATTTAGAAAATAGTTATCATGCAAAAACTAAACGAAGAAGCAATAAAGTTATCGCCGACAACGTTGTGTTTAGTGACATTACTACATCTTCTGTAAATAGTATATTATATGTTGAAGAAAGTAGAGTGGAGAAAGGAATATTTAATGTATATTTGTATACAAATTCAGCAAGTGAAAAAACCTCGAGTCAAACCTATACTCCAGAGGAAGTTTTGAAGCTTTCAAGCAATTTAGAAAACTTCTTATCACGCTACCAGTACAATTACCTTTCGGGCCTTTTGCAGGAAGACCAAGCGTCTCTTGGAAAAAGTCAGAAAAGTCTCAACAAACTCCTAATCGCAAACACAAAACTTGAAAAACGCATTGAGCGTTCGTTGCGAAGCATTGCCAAATCGCAAGAACAAGTAGAGGCGGATAAGAAATCAATAGAAGAAAATAAAGCTAAAGTGGCTGATTTGCAACAACAAATCAACCAACAACGCTCAAAGATATTGAATCTCGAACAAAGTCGAGACCAAAAGAACTAATTTAGTTAAGGTGAAAAAAGTGGAACACCACTCTCTTACTTTTAATTAAGTAAGAGTTATAATCCCAGGTAAATATATGGTTACCTGGGATTTTTGTTTACCCAAATATAGGGATTTTCTACTAAGAAAAATATTTGATAGGAAGATATTTTCAGAAACATCCCAAAAAATAGCCTTCTTGTCGCACCTATCAATTTTTACCACAAAAAAATAAAAATCATTCCCTTTCAACTTATTTGTAGTGTACCTTTGCGTGATTTATTATTCCTACAACGCAAGTTTAGCGAAACCAATTACCAATTCTCAATTTGACAATGGAATACAGAATAGAAAAAGACACGATGGGTAAGGTGCAAGTACCTGCCAATGTTTACTGGGGAGCTCAGACCCAACGTTCAATCATGAATTTCCCGATTGCTCAGGACATCAACAAGATGCCTAAGGAAATCATTAAGGCTTTTGCGTATCTCAAAAAAGCTGCAGCCTTTGCCAACTTCGACGCTGGTGTTTTGGCTGAGGACAAAAAAAATCTTATCGCTCAGGTATGTGATGAGATTCTTGAAGGCAAATTGGATGATCAATTTCCATTGGTAGTTTGGCAAACTGGTTCGGGAACTCAATCAAATATGAACTGCAACGAGGTAATAGCCTACCGCGCCCACGTAATCAATGGAGGTTCTTTGCTTGACGAACAAAAATTTGTTCATCCTAACGACGATGTAAACAAGTCTCAATCTTCTAACGATACATTCCCTACTGCAATGCACATTGCAGCCTACAAAATCTTGTTGGAAGTAACCATTCCAGGTATCAAAACACTTCGCGATACGCTCGATGCCAAGGCTAAGGCTTTCAAAGATGTTGTAAAAATTGGTCGTACTCACTTTATGGATGCAACTCCTCTGACCTTAGGTCAAGAGTTTTCTGGCTATGTATCTCAGTTAGATCATGGTTTGCGTGCTATCAATAATACCTTAGCGCATTTAGCTGAACTGGCTTTGGGTGGAACTGCCGTTGGTACAGGTATCAATACGCCAAAAGGTTATGATGTAAACGTTGCAAAACATATTGCTGACTTAACTGGTTTGCCGTTTATTACTGCTGAGAATAAATTCGAAGCTTTGGCGGCACACGATGCGATTGTTGAAGCACACGGTGCTTTGAAAACTGTAGCGGCTAGCTTAATGAAAATCGGTAACGATATTCGTATGTTATCTTCAGGCCCTCGTTCGGGTATTGGCGAAATCTATATCCCAGACAACGAGCCAGGTTCGTCAATCATGCCAGGAAAAGTAAACCCAACACAATGCGAAGCTATGACTATGGTTGCAGCTCAGGTAATGGGTAACGATGTGGCTATCAATATTGGCGGTTCGATGGGTCATTTTGAATTGAACGTATTCAAACCTGTCATGATTTATAACTTCTTGCACTCGGCTCGTTTGATTGGTGATGTTTGTGTTGCCTTCAACGACAAGTGTGCGGTGGGTATTGAACCATTACACGAAAATATCAAAAAACACGTAAACAACTCGCTGATGTTGGTAACTGCTTTGAACACAAAGATTGGTTACTACAAGGCTGCTGAGATTGCTCAAACAGCTCACAAAAACGGTTCAACTTTGAAAGAAACAGCTATTGCTTTAGGTTACTTAACTGCTGAGGAATTTGATCAGTGGGTAAAACCTGAAAACATGGTTGGCGAAATCAACGTGTAGTCCATTTTCATAGTATTTTTCTAAGAAAAGCCTCAAACCAAGTATGGTTTGGGGCTTTTTATTTGTACTTTATTTTGAAATCGATTTCACGAAATATTTCATTATTTTTCAAAAAATCTTCAGTAGCTTAGTGTCAAATATTCCTTTTCGATGAAAAATAGGTAATTAAACAAGAAAAATATCATACCATGGAAGAAGTACTAGTAAAAGAAAAATCAGAGTTTCGTAACTACGACCAAGGCGACATTACTGCTGCCGTAAAAGAGCATTATCGTAAAATGCGTACCAGACAAACTTACGATTATGTACAGGCAATGAAGAAGAAATACCTTACTTTCGACAAGCCAATGCACTTGTGGGAAGCCATGGAAAAACTGAACGCTCTTATTGATGTAAGTGACCCAGATTTGAATTTACCAAACGTACAGCATTTGCTTCAATCGGCAGAGGGTATGCGTGCTGAAGGTCGCCCAGACTGGATGCAATTGGTTGGCTTGATTCATGACCTTGGCAAAGCTATGTATCTTTGGGGCTCAGACGAGGATGGTACTTCACAGGCAGAACAGTGGGGCTTGGTTGGTGATATTTTTGTTGTTGGCTGTAAACTTCCAGATTCTTGTGTTTACCCTGAGTTTAATGAACTTAACCCAGATATGCAAGACGAAAGATATAACACCGAATTAGGAGTTTATGAGGAAGGTTGTGGACTTGACAATTTACAATTGGCTTGGGGTCATGATGAGTATTTGTATCAAGTTTTGAAAAATCATAAAGACAATACCATTCCAGAAGAGGGTATGGTAATGGTTCGTTATCATTCATTCTACCCTTGGCATACTGGAGGTAGTTACACTAAGCTGTTGAATGAAAAAGACGAGCAGTACAAAGAGTGGATTAAAGATTTTAATCAATATGACTTGTACACTAAATGTCCAAAAATTTATGACCTTGAAGAAATGAAAGAATACTATTTGCCAATTGCCGAAAAGTATCTTGGTTCAGGGCCGATTTACTGGTAATAGGTTAAAAAACGTTAT
>NZ_JBMLSD010000198.1:0-5978 GCF_049240685.1 Flectobacillus sp. | reverse complement strand
GTTATTTGAAGACATTCATAATCAAAAGGTTATAGTTAAATTTTGCCTTAGATATACTATTAATTTAATCTTTCGAATTACTTGAAAGATATACAGTTAACTAATTACTTCTATTTACTTATCACGTAAAGTAGCATTTTCAGTATTTAGGATTAGCACCCAATTTGCTATTTTGTCTAAAACCACAAAAAGCCAAACAACGTAAGTTGTTTGGCTTTTTATATGACTGACTTCCAAGGATATACGTCTTTCAATTAGCTTTTGCCTCACAAAAGAATCATCTGTTGTTTCCATTTATTCGAAGATTTTAGGCTTCGCTATCAGTCAACTTGGACAAAAGTCTGGCTTGTAATTCAATAATTTTACGTTGCATATCCAATACCTCTTCTGTTTTTAGGACAACATACCCAGCTTGAGTTTCTTGTACATCAGAAATGTTTTGGATTTCAGATTCTCCCATCAAGTAGGCCACAGTTACATTTAATGTACGTGCCATACGGATTAATTGAGAGTATTTCGCATCATTTCGGTTAAGAATGGCATGAAGCGTTGCCTCTGTGATATTAGATTGAATAGCTAATTGAAGAAGAGTCATCCCCCTCTCAGCGATTAGTACCCTGATTCTATCTTCAACTCGTTTCATAGTGCGTTGTGTGTTTTCATTAAAAAAGTTTTAAGATAAGTATATAAGACTTCGGAATTTAAAGGTAACTTTCTCATCAGTGGTCAAAAAATAATTAGTTCCAAATTGTTTTTACTTCTTTTTTAGAAAAATCTTTGAGCAGAACTATTGGCTCAATTTTACTTGAGGTTGATTTGCTTGTGTTTTTTGCAATGGCGAACACAAATATAAAAAAAAATATCATGAAGCTAGGCTTGATTTGTAAAAAAACGATACATGTACTTACATATATTTTTATACATTTCGAAGCGTCCTTTAAATATAGTAGAAACGTAAATGAAATTAAAACAAATAATAAAATTATCATTTGTTAATTAACCTCTCATAAATGAAAGCCCTTCTGAAAACTAATTCAGAAGAGCTTCTCCACATTCCTGCAGATTTATTCATACAATAGTGGGGGTATCATACTTGTTTAGTCAAACTTATCTGACTGATTATGAAAGGGTCATTACGGGAATATCCGAGTGATTAACAACATCTTCGGCTATGCTACCTTTAAACCAATGTGCCAAACCAGTGCGTCCGTGTGTGTACATAAGGATTAAATCTGCTTTGATTTGATGCGCACTATCCAAAATGCCCTCCTCAACGTTGGCACCATCCCAAATATCAAAATGGTAATTTTTTAATTTGAGTTTCGAAGCTACCTTCTTCATATCTTCTTTAAGTACCTCATAATTGATTTGTCGCATAGCGGTATCGACATATACAAAGTGATACTCTATTTCGGGCATATTCAACCATTTGAAGGCTTTTTTTATAAAGTCGGTATTTTCCATATCGGTTGCTATCAATACTTTCTGAATAGGATAATCTTGTTTGTCACCTTTAATTACTAAAACAGGACAATTAGCATGACGTACAATCGATTCGGCGTGAGAGCCTCCAAACATTTCTTTAATTCCTGTAGCACCAGTAGACCCCATCACCACTAAGTCTGCTTTGTGTTTGAGCAAAGTTGACTCAAAATTCTCAACACTTTCTTCTACTACTGCTTTTATTTTCAAGCCCTCAAATTTAGGATTTGCGATAATAGCATTTAATTCATTTTGAGCATCGTCCAAAACACCTTTCCAAGCTGTATCAAAAGGAACTGCCACACCCATCGAATAATACGTTCCTAAGCTTGCAGAAGGAAATATTTTGACTTGTAACAAAGTAATCTCAGCACCATTGTTTCTTGCCAAATCGGCAGCTACATCTAATGCTTTTAAAGAAATTTCACTAAGGTCGGTTGGCACAAGAATCTTTTTCATAGCTGTATCGTGTTTTGTTTTGTTACGGTTTGGTTTCTTTTGTTGGGTCAAGAAAAACACCTTAATCTTTAAGCTTTCTTTATTTCCTTTTCCCTTAACAAATTTTATTCAAAAAACTGATAATCAATATGATATGCATCGGCATTTTTCCTGACAATAATCAAAACAAAAGCCCTCAGAATACATTGATTCTGAGGGCTTTTTGCTATATCTTACTAAGTTTTAGGCTGCCTTAGTTTTGTTTTCACTAAAGAATACAATAAACAACACCAAAACAACTGCCGCAATTCCTGCAGGAACCATCCAAACCGAAGTCCAATCGTGCGTAACTGCACCAGAGGCATCTGTTGTAGAGAATTTGTCCAATACGATACCTGAGATTTTTGAACCAATCCCCATACCAATACCATAAGTCGCCAAGGTAATCAAGCCTTGTGCAGAGTTTTTGATTTTATCGCCTGCTTTATTATCTGTATAGATTTGACCTGTTACGAAGAAGAAATCATAACATACACCATGCAATACGATAGCCAAATATAAAATCCATTCTGAGCTAATACCGTCGCCATATCCGAAACAAACAAAACGAATAATCCATGCTACTAGCCCTACGATAAGCATTTTTTTGATACCAAATTTTGATAAGGCAAATGGAATCAACAACATGAAAAATACCTCCGAAACTTGTCCTAAGGACATTTTGTTTTCCACGTTACTCATGTGCGATTCTGTTAACGAAAGGTTGGCATGAGCGTAATAAAATGACAATGGAATACAAACTAATACCGATGCTATAAAGAAAATGGCATACGAACGGTCTTTGAACAAAACGAATGCCTCTGTACCTAAAATTTCTCCTAGTGAAGAAGCCTTACTTGTTGCTTTTGGAGGAGTATCTGGTAAAAAGAAAGCAAAAATACCTAAAGCTAAAGAGGTAAACATTGAGATTTGGAAAATAGTAACCTTATCACCTATAGCATAATATCCTACAATATTGGTTACCGCAATCCAAGCAATCGTACCCAATACACGAATCGAAGGGAATTCCTTCTCAGGATTTTGCATTTGGTTCATCGCAATTGAGCTCGAAAGTGCCAAGTTGGGTGCAAAAGACAAGGTATAAGCCAAAATGTACCAGAAAAACGCATCTGGATCTTTTGTCTGAATCAAGAAATAAAGTATCGCTGCGCCAATGATATTGAGTACGCCCATTACTTTCTGTGCCGAGAAATAACGGTCAGAAATCATTCCCACAAAAAATGGGGCAATAATAGAGGCAATTGAAAAAGTGGCATAGGCATTCCCTGTCTGGTCACCGCTAGCACCAAGTCCAACGATTAGGTATTTACCCATTTGACCATACCATGCTCCCCATGTAAAAAACATCAGGAACATCATAACCATCAATTGAATTTTTGTAGTAGTACGCATTGTTATTTTTTATAGTTTTTGTTGGATAGAGGAGACGGCATTGGGTGTACACTCGTACGAGCACGTTTCTCCTAATTCTTCAAATATACGATTTGAGCACGATTTATTTATATGGATTTGGAGAATACAAGACAGGAATCATGGAAATGTATAACTGTAGAAGGTCTATGAGTTTGAAAACTCATAAAAAAGAAAGTCCAAGTCTGAAGACTTGGACTAGGTACGCTTAATACTTTCAATTAGCGGGTAAATTTATTCACCCGTAATCTGATGTGGAAATCTCCCCTATTGAGCAGACGGAATATTCTTTAAAGAAGTACAAATCACTTTATCATCCTTAAAACATTCAGGGTTTCTTTTGATCAGCTCGGCTTTGTAGGCTGGCTTTTGATTCCCGTATATGCTAGTAATATCTGTTTTATTTTTGGCAAAAATCAAATTTACCACGCTATCTGCCGTTTGATTCTGAATCGTACTATTTTTGAAAGTATAGGCTATATCTTTTTCTTTCAAAACTGATTTCGGCAAAGGATTCAAAGGTGGAATTTCTACCTTTGGAGGCGCTACCGGAATGGGCGCTGGCGGCGCTGATGTTACTACTACAGTTGGAGTCGTAGCTACAACATGATATCGCTCATATTCTCGGTAGCCCGCATATCCACAAGCAAGCAATAAGATAACAGATAGTCCTCTCCAAAATTGATATGAGCTTAGTATGGAGGAATCCTCCTCCTCAGGATAGCTGATATCGGGTGATTCGAAGGGATTTTCTGTTTTGGGCTTATTGCTGGATAATTGTTTGAGTTGCGCCTTCAACTCGTTATACTTTTTGACTAAATCGTTGTGTTCGGCAATGAGCTTATTCTGATTTACTTTTTTCTGAAAAATAGACATATCCCAATTTCTTGGGGTGATTTCTTCAGGAGTATTCTTCTCAGGTGAGGTATTTTTATTTTTCTGAAAAGAAGGGTTTTTACTTTTCTGTTGTTCAAAACACTCTATTTCCTTCGCTGCTTTTCTTTTTTCTATTTCTGCTAAAAATTGCTCAGAATTGATAAAAATATATAGCCCTTTTTCAATCACATAATTGGCAATATCGACCGAGTCGGTGAAATAAATAGTATCAAAATCGCTTAGTAAATAGGCACTTTTTTGTAAAAATAGATTTAACTCTGAAGACAAATCACAATAGACTACCAGAAAATTATTTCTTGTTTTTTGAAATAAAGTGGCATCTAAAGCCTTAAAATTTAAGTCAAGTTTATTGAGGTCTTTGGGCTCACGAACAATCAATTCGTCGGAATGCTTTACTTGAAGCACATGGTTGATGATATTGCGCTGTTCGGCAATAATATCAGCATGAAACTCGTCGAGACAAGAAATCACCAAAGGTTCTTCGCAATTGGTGTTGAAAAAAGTAATACTCGACCCAATAAAAGTACCTCCTCTATCGGAGTGCTGTTCGCGTGCAAACGAATATTGAGTATAAGATAAAGCCTTGGCACCGTTGGCAACTTCTTTTCTAATCGAATACAAATTTGCCTTTGGGTAAATCGTAATCGCATTGGTATTGAGGTCAAATGACTTCAAATAGCGAGAATTCGGGTTATTTAAAAAAAAGGTTTGCTTAAATCCGTTAGGAATTCCAAAAGTACCAAAAGCCAATAAATCAATCGAAGTGGACATAGTCAAGTGGTTTATTTGCCAAAAAATCTTTCCCAGAATGTACCTTCATAGTTGATATCGACACCCACAATGCTACGATACAACCATTCGGACAATACTTTTGCGGTTTGGAGGTTCAACTTAGTAAGTCGCTCCTCGCCTATCGAGTTTTTCTCGATATGTCCGATTGTATAAAAAGATTTGTTTAAACCATAGGTATCCATTCGTTGGCTAGTCATAGGCATACGGTCACGAATAAAATTATCGAGCTGTTCGACACTCGACACACCCATCGAGCCCGACTTATCCCATTTGGATACTACTAGAATAGCATTGACTGATTTCAGACTTTTTCCTTTTCTTTCGAGTTCGTTCAAAAAGCTCATCATCAAGGCATCGTCATTGTGTGCAGTGTCGTAGTCTGTTACCAAAATAAAATTAAGGGGAATATTGGCATTCAAGTATTCATCGATACTGCTATGGTAATTGCCTCCACGACGAATTTCGTAGTGATTTTCGCCAGAGGTTTCCAAAAAAGTTAGCTTGATAGGCGGTACTTTTTTGGATTTATTATTAGGTTCAAAAATCAAATCAATACGTGTCACACGGTCACGGGTGGTACGATTGGGTAAAACTCCTTTTCGGATATTATCCAAAAAATCAAACAGTAAAACCTCTGCTTCTTTGCTATTGGGCGTATCGAGTTTGGGACGTAAAACACCCGCCTGCGAACTTAAATAGTACAACATCGAAGACAAAATCACCGACTTCCCACTTTCGGCAGTACCAAAGAAAAACACAAAATTACTATCCTGCATTTGTATTGAAGGAGAAGTAGTTTGAGCCATAGGTACAAAATCGCTATTGTTATCCATTGGCGATTTTGTACTGATGGGAGTTAATATTTTTTTATCGTTATTCATGGAGAAAAATTAAGTTAA
>NZ_JBMLSD010000197.1:0-11125 GCF_049240685.1 Flectobacillus sp. | reverse complement strand
GAAAAATAAAATTTAAGATTATGCTTTGGGCTTTCAGAGAATGGCTTTTGGCCTTAGGTTTTGGGAAAAATGTATGTCTGTGGTTGTTTAAAATCGTTTTAGCACTATTTGCCTTGTGCCTGTTACCTTATGCCTAAAGTTTAACACTCTTTGCCTTATGCCTGTTGCCTTATGCCTAAAGACATAAATTAAATCTAATTTTGCGAGATTACTTTTCTTTTCAGAAAAAGATAGAAAATAAAAGTATTCTCTGAATTTATATTAAACATGAGTCATTCCTAATTGAGCGAATGAGTGATGACTCATGTTTATGAAAATTAGGGAGGATAATCCCAATCTTAAAATCTGAGATGACTCATGTTTGAGGCTAGTAAAATACGGATGAATGGCTTGAGACGCAATCATTGCGTCTCTACTGGTAGAATACATATTTTATAGAAACACTTTCTCGCTCAACCACGCAATTAGAGTTACTTTTTAAAAACGTTTTCAATGGGTTTTCCAACTTTCTCATTTGGGGCGTATTGATAGCCTAAGAATTGGGCAAGAGTACTTGCAAACTGACTTTGATAATACTGCGCTTTATTTTTTTGTTCTCCTGTGGCTGGTGTGTCTGGCCCCATTACCGCAAACCAGATTTGGTCAGAATAGGCCGTTCTGAAACTATGATCGGTCCATCCTGATTTAGGATATTGACCGCGACCATGATCGGAAGTAATAATAAGGGTGGTTTTATCCTTGTATTCTGGTAAAGATTGTACCGTATTCCAAAGGTCTCTTAGATATCTATCGAAATTATTGGCCGCTTTTAGATAACCATCATAATTCCCCGAATGAGCATAGTCATCCGTTTCGTCGAAGGCTAAGAACAACACTTTTGGTTTTTTGGTTACTAGGTATTCTTTGGCCAAAAAGTAAGTAATAAAATCATGTCTATCGGCAATTTGGCTAGGCGTGCTTTGTTGTATTTCATTCAACAATTTTTCTTTCGGACTTGGATTCAGAACCAGCTCTTTTCCTGAATTTACAGGTATTTTACTTCTTTTTTCATTAATAATAAAAGGAAAACAGTCCCAAGTTGAGAAGGCTGCGATTTTTCCTTTAAAAGCAGGTTTTTTATGCAAAAACTCTAATACTGTTTCATTTGGATTATCAATATGGTCATTACTGGTAATTCTTTCATCGTCGGGTGCGCCAGTGAGGAGTTCGTTGTAACCTGGGTACGAAAACCATTGCTGATTGGTGACATTCACAAAGTTATCGAAGTGTCTATTGCCATAAATCTGACCCTTTTCGGAGACAACATCCCACATAAAAGGCATAAGTTTGGCTCTACTAGCTCGAGGTGGACCACCAAAACGGTCTAGTAAATCCCTTTTACTTTTGGTATATTTTTCTTGATTGAGTAAGGCTGTGTCTAATCCATTAAACACCTCAAGCCAGCGAAATCCGTCAGTTGTAATCAATATAACTTTCTCGGTTTTGTGCTGTGCTTGTGCCGCAAAAGCACCTAGTAACAATATGAAGAACAAACTTAAACTTTTCATTTATATAAAGGTTTTAAACATTTTGACCTTCTAATTCTCAAAGGTCTACGATTTTATAACAATAAATTCGAGCAATAGTTTTTTGTAAAAGTCTAAAGGCTGTACCAGACAGTCGGTAAGTTTTGCTTGTTCGTCCCAAGCTCTGAGTTGTAGGCTCTTTTTGAAAAGCGGGTGTTTTTCAAACACTTCTGCCTCTGAAGGGGTCATTACCCCGCCTTGATATTTTAGGGTAGTTTTGCTGGCTTCAGAAAGTTGCTCGTAATATTTTGGATATTTAAACGTCAAATACCTTTTGGCTTGTACATGATTTTTTACCAAGGTTGCCATTTCATCAGGCAAGCCTTTTGAAAGTAAAAATTCTGCGCCAAGGATTTCATGCCTCAAATGCCCCATTCCTTCCATGTTTTCAGACTCCTCCATCGGCAACAAATGTCCAATGTCATGAAAAAAAGCCGCCAAAACAACCAAAGGCGACTCCTCGGCATCGAGCGCCAATTGACCTGACTGTAAACTATGCTCAAGTATATTGACAGGCTCACCGATATACTCGTTGCCCCCTTGTAGTTCGAATAACGAAAAAATTTCGTCGACCACTGTTTGATAGTTATTTTCCATAATATTTCAAGATTGGATAAAAGTCTAGTAAAAAGAAAATAGTGAGACAAAGCCTCACTATTTCTACGCATCATTAACCACGCTTGGAGGTTATTTTACGTTAACGACCGTTAGCGATATTATATGAACTCCCACTTTCCATTCATTCTTGCGGCTAATGAATTCACCATATAAGAATTTAAAACTATTTTAACAACCAGAAATCATAGTTTATATCGTCTTTACCATCCGTAAACTGACGTTTTAAGGCAGCCTCCACGTTGGTTTTGTTTGTAGTAAATTCTGACTGAGGATATTGGAAACGTTTCGGGATTTTTGTACCATTACCTGTACCTGGGCCAATCAAGAAGGTTGGGATACCTGTACGACGTTGGTTATAAAACGCTTCATAGCCTGAGTTTTGGAAGAAAGCTACATATTTTTGCTTCAAAATCTGGGTCAAACCTTCAGCGTTGTTTCCTTTGTACTGAACGGTAGTTTGTGTAAGATAATTAGCAGGCATGGTTGCTCCGTAAAATGCCATCGAAGCTTTAATCCCTTGCTCATACCAATTTTGAGCATTGCCTGTAGCCCAACCACGGTTGATTCCCTCTGCTATGTTGAAACACATTTCTGAATAACTCAAAATGAAGGTATTTTCACCCGCATAATTGCTATAATAACGCTTACGACTTTGGAATGAATATTCTCCTTTCAATACTTTTGTAGACATATCCGCCAAATCTTCGCCAGAACTTGCTCCCTCATAAGCATCCACACTAGTTGCAGGAATACCAGCTTTGATTTTAGCTTCGGCAGGCTCAGCGACAATAAACAAGCGAGGGTCATTATTTTCTTTTAAGATATCGATGTAAGTTTTTGCCATATTCTCACGAGTGGCATTGTTACCAAAGTTATCGGGATTGCGAGGATATTTGTTATTGCTCGACCAAACATATTGTAATGCCTCGTCGTTTGAGGTCATTAAAGGGTATTTGGTTGGATTATTCAGGATATTAGCAAACTGCTGTTTTACTTGTAAATCAGTATCATCGGCCTTCTTGCTCAAATGAATCAAAACGCGTAATTTCAAGGTATTAACTGCTTTTTGCCATTTTACCAAATCCCCGTTGTAGTAAATGTCTCCTGACAAAGACTTATCACTTGCTGCGATTAAGGTAGTCAAATCTGTGTTGGCGTCTTCCAACCATTTTAATACTTGAACAAACACTTCTTTTTGGGTATCGTAAGTAGGTTGATCTACCTCCAAACCTTTCAAGGCGTCTTTTACTGGTAAATCTCCAACAGAAAGCGTCATTTTTGTATAAAAATAAGCACGTAAAAACTTACCAATCGCATTGTAAGGATTTACCGCTTTTGCGCCACTACGAATGGCTTCACCTTCCATTTTAATTACGTTTTTCAACGTAGTAAATTGTAAAGATGCCGAAGTCCAATTGTATTCGTTACTACTGTAATAATTGTAGTTTGAACAATAGAACTGGTTATTGCGCATGGCGTCGTTCCAAGCGCCTTCGTTCATATTACTAAGAATCGTTCTAAGGCTCAGTTCGGCTGGAACTGAAGTAGGCAAATTGGGATTTTTTTCTAAAACTGCGTAATCGTTACAGCTCGATAGAAAACCTACCATACAAATTGCTGCTATATATTTTTTCATGGTTGTATTTGCTAAAAATTGAGGACTTTTTTAGTTCGTAAAACGGGGAGAGAATTTCCCTCCCCCGAAACAATTAGAATACCAAGTTTAGGTTTACACCAAAACGCTTCATGGTTGGTGTCTGAAGACCCGTACTTGTACTCAAACCTGTGTATTGATCTAAGTCAACACCTGAATGTTTGCTGTCTACGAAGTAGAAAAGATTACGACCTACAAACGAGACAGAAGCTTGTTTGAATGGTGTACGGCTCAACAATTGAGCAGGAACGTTGTAAGAAATTGTGATTTCACGGATTTTTGAAAAAGTCTTACTCATCATGTTACCTTCAGAAGTTGAGTAGTAACGACTGATATAATCCTGTACAAAAGTTTTGATATCGTTTGGAGCAAACTTCAATTGGCTCATGTTTGTGATTGCACCTGTAGTTGGGTCATACGTAGGAGTTCCTTCTACGATTTTTACGCCTTCACCGATGTATGATTTGATACCTTTTACGTCTTGCTCACGAGCAGCACCCAAAGCACCTTCTACTGTTTCGATATTACGTCCACCACGGAATGACTGACGACGGATGTAGTCTTCTATAACTCCACCTACACGACCGTCTAATAGGATATTCATTGACCAGTTTTTGTAACTAAACTTGTTGTTGATACCATATACCCAGTCTGGATTTGCATAACCTTGGAAAGTAGAACGAGGTAAAACAATCGGACGACCACCTGCATCATTGATAATTTGACCATCAGGAGTACGAGCATAGGTCGATACAATTACTGGGTCGATTCTGTCGCCGATTTTAAGGGTAATATTTGAAGGGTTACCACTTACAAAGTAGTTAGAAGGTAATGAAGTAATATTTCCATAGATTTCTTTCAATACCTCTTTATAAGTCGACCAGTTAACCATTACATCCCATTTGAAGTTTTGAGTTTTTACTGGTGTAGCCTTTAGAGACACTTCCCAACCTGTTTTTTGTGTACGAATACCGTTTACGATAGCATTGGTATAACCTGTAGTTTGTGACAAATCACGGTTGAAGATACGTGGACCATCGTTAGATACGAAGTAAGTAACTTCGCCCGAAAGTCTGTTTTTTAAGAAACTTAACTCTAAACCAGCCTCCATTTGCTCTGTTGAGTTTGGTTTCAAGCTTGCATTATCCAATCTGTCAGAATATGATGCTGAAGGCAACAAGTTATAACCCGGTGCAATTGTGTAGCCCACTGAGTTTGCATAACTTGGGCCATCATAAGAAGAAGCATAGTCGACACCATAACCTACAGGGAACGAGCCACTTGGCGTAGAGCCAATCGTTGAGCGAGTCAAACCGTCTTTTACGTTGGCATAAGATGCACGTGCTTTCAAGAATGAAATAGCAGATGGTAATGTCACATAATCAGAAATTACAGTACTCAAACCAAATGATGGATAGAAGAACGTGTTGTTACCTTTTGGTAAAGTAGAAAGGTGGTCAACACGACCTGTTGCCGATAGGTTGATATAGCTTTTGTATCCTAAGTCAGCTGAGTAGTACGCACTTTGTACTTCCATGTCTGAGGCAAAACTGAATGCTTTCACAGGACGAAGTGAGTTTGCGAAAGTGTATACACCCGGTGTGTTCAAATAGTCGGTTGTAACAAAACTTGAACGATAGCTAAAGCTACGAATATTGGCACCAGCCCATACTTTTACATCAAACGCATTATTATACAACTTGCTATATTTCAACAAGATATCAGTGTTATTTTCGAACAAAGTACGTTTGTCTTCACGATAATCACCTTTAGCTTCCTCACGACCATAAGTTGTGGCAGAATAAGGTAATTTTTCATTTCTAAACAAATCATAAGAAGTTATTGAAGTACGACCTGTCAATTCGAAATTGTCGTTGATTTTATAGTTCAATGAAGCATAACCATAAATATCATTTTTGTAGTGGCCTCTTGTCCATTCGTAAGCTACAAAGTAAGGGTTGTTGTAACGTTGATATTCAGCATAGATTTGCTGGATACCTTCTTTGCCTGGCTGCCAGTAGTTACGCAATTGGTCAACATCCCAGTCTGCGCCTCCCCAAATCACCATGTTGTAAATCAAGGAGTTTGGTCCGTAGTTTACATCTGGTACGTTTGGTGTTGACTGACGGTTGAAGTTGATATTTGATTCCAAACGAAGTTTTTTAGAGAAATTAACCCCAGCCGACATATTGAAGTTAACAGAATTCAACTGCGTATTTGGCACGATACCTTTTTGGTAGCTATTTGATAATGAAAAACGCAAGTCAGCTTTTTCAGTACTTGAAGAAATCGCAATGTTGTTGTTTGATTGCAAACCATCACGCAAGAAGCGAGTCAAGTTGTTTTTACCACGCGCAATCCAAGGCGTACCTTGACGGACACCATTCACGATAGGCGAGTCATATTGTGGAATCAATTGACCTTCAAATTTTGGTCCCCAGATGTCGTAGTCGCCGTCATTTTTACCGCCACCACGACCATCTACGAACTCATATACTCCGTGGTCTCCAGGTCCATACAAATCCTGAACTTTCGGAATAGCGTTGAAGCCACTTTCTACCATCGTTGAAGAGTTAAACTCAACGGAAAAACCACGTTTATCTTTAGAACCTTTTTTGGTAGTAATCAAGATTGCCCCATTTTTACCACGGAAACCATACAAAGCCGCCGCGTTTGGCCCTTTCAATACCGAATAGGTTTCAATATCATCTGCAGAAATATTCCAAGTATCAGAGTTGATAGGAACACCGTCTACAATAAACAAAATGTCAGTGTTGCCACGTAAAACTAAGTTTGGACGTCCCAAAATTTCTGAGGAAGCCCCTACTGTCAAGCCTGCCACTTTACCACTCAATGAGTTGATAGCATTTGGCTCACGAGCCTTGATTAATTCGACACCCTGAACCGACTGAATTGAGTTGGTAAGAGTTCTTTTGTCTTTAGAAATACCCAAGGCAGTGGTTACTACTTCTTGAAGCATTTTTGACTCTTGTGCAAGGCTAACATTGATATTTGTTTTGTTGCCAACTGCAATTTCTTGTGAAGTGTAACCAATAAAACTAAAAACCAATACGTCGGTTGACTTAGCATTGATTTTGTAACTACCATCAGCACCTGTCGAGCTACCTTTGTCGCTACCCTTTACTCGAACCGAAACGCCAGGAAGCGGACTATTATCTTCCGAAGCACTTACTTTACCAGAAATTTGTCCGAATGTTGTGAGCGAACAACAAAGGAGTAATACTGGAACAAACATCGAGGTCATAAACCACGTAAAATTGCGCTGAAACCTCCCAAGCATGGGTAAAAGTTTTTTCATTTGATTGTGTGTTTTGTTTTTTGATAGAGGAAAGAAATGGGTGAATCGAGTACCAACGTAAAATTGAACGGGTTAGGACAAAACTAAGGACTCGAAAAAATCTCCCTTTGAAAACGATGCAAACCTACAATCATAAAATAACCCTACCTTCACGCCTGTGTTAAGCATGATTGAAATTTTATGGCCTAAACGATAGCGTATTTGTTTTTTGTGTTAGTAAAATATTAAGTTAAAGTAAAAAACGGCAATTCGGCATCATATTGCCGTTTTTTATCTATTCTATACTCCTAAAAAACGGATACCTGATTTGTTTTTAAACTGAAAAATTTGATTAAAATAGAAGTAAGAGGAGATGACTAATACGATGCACAAGGTAGGTAACAATTGCGCAAATGCATTGAGCAGGTCTAGCCAAGAAATAGGATTTTTTCCAAAATTCTTAATGAGCAGAACCAGCACACTTCCTAAATAACCACAGAAATCTGCGGTATAAAACAAAAAACCTACGTTACCCCTCTCGTTAAGAGCCGCCAAGAGTCTGTCGAAAAGTATTCCGTTAAAAGGCACATATACCATGTACAAACCAAGTCCATTACACACCATCCACCAATAACCCGTAATTGAGCTTCCGTTGTAAAGAAGTGTACTAATTAACATCAATATACACCCGCCACAGATAAGCAAATGATTAAACCAAAGTGCGTTTTTGTGATTTTTGATTAAAAATGCAACCCCCGTCATAATACTAATCAAAATGCCGATGATAATTTCGGTTTCAGAAAAAATCCTGATATCAGAAATACCGAGCTCTTTCCAGATTTCAACCCCAAAGTTGTCTCGAATGTCTCTAAAGATGGTCATTAATACATAAATGCTTACCAACAATACCATTCCCAGACCATATTTTTTCATAAACTTCCTTCTTTGTTTGGCAAACATCGGTACTCTTTCTACCCTCTCTAGCTTATCTTGGGCATCGGGCTTAGGAACGCTATTCATTCCCCATACAGCTAAAACCAGTAATGGAAAAAAGAATACTCCAATCACAAAAGGCATCCAAAACTCGTTGATTCCTAAGTCTAAAGCCCATCTCGAAACCGATTTGATGATTCCTGAGGATACTATAAAACTTACTGCCAGTCCAGCACCAAGCAAATCGGTGATTCTGCGTCCTTCGAGGTAGCTAAATACTAAACCAAAAATCATCCCCAAACCCAATCCGTTTAGATACATAAACATCCAATTGTCGGGAGCAGGTACCAAGGCAAACATCAGCAGACAAATTTCGGCGTAAAGAATCATCCCAATGATATACAGCATTCGATGATGAGGTTTTACCTCAGCCACCACCTTTATACCCATCCCCTTGGCGGTGGCATAGCCAAGCACTTGCGCAACTACCAAAATAATCTTGTAGTCGATACCCCACAATGATATACCAGAATAAATCGCCGCTGAAAAGGGCTTTCGAAAAGCATACATGCAGAAATAGGTACAGAAGGCCATAGTTCCCAAAAATAAGCCTCTCAATAATGGTGAACTTCTTTTTAATAAAGTATGTAAATTGGTACGCATGAAAGTTAAGCTAGATGAATCATTTAAACAATAATAACCAGCTGGTCTGCCCCGAGCGAGAGGGTCGAATTGTATGGTTATTATCTTTTTCTGACAAGAATACAAATAAAACAACTTGTATCTCAGCATATTAATGAGGCTTAACCGACATTTAATATTTGCTTAAAAGTACTATTGCTACCTTTGGTTAGGCGATTTGGCCATGCCACGCTTCTTATTATTTAAAGTCCACAAAACAAAGAATCTTCTCTTATGAAACCTATTGAGTTAGTCGTGTTTGATATGGCAGGAACTACCGTTACCGACCGCCATGAGGTAGAAGTATGCTTTATGCAAGCAGCAGCGCGCACAGGCTTAAGTGTTACGCCAGAACGTGTACTTGCGCTACAGGGATATGCCAAAAAACAGGTATTTGAAATGCTTTGGGTGGAGCTTCTTGGAGAGAAACATACAGAACTATCCTCTTATGTTGATATCTCATACACAGAGTTTTGTACCATTTTAGAAAATCATTATTTAGAACATGACATTTTCCCGACAGAAGGATGTTTAGAATTGTTTGACTATCTCAAAACGCAGGAAATTAAAATTGCCCTAACAACTGGTTTTTATAGAAAAGTAGTAAATATTATTTTGGGAAAATTAGGCTGGCTCAAAGGACTTGATAAAAACTATAAAAGCGATGGTTCGGGCATTATCGATTTATCAGTGACTCCAGATGATGTACTAAAAGGACGTCCTGAGCCACAAATGATTTTTAAGGCTATGGAAGTATTAGGCATTAAAGATGCCCAAAAAGTAATCAATATTGGAGATACTCCCTCCGACCTTAAATCGGGTATTCGTGCAGGAGTTCGACTTTCACTTGGTGTAACTAACGGTACACATACACGCAACCAACTCAATATCCATAGAAACGACGGTTTATTACCGAATTTATTGGCTCTAAAACCAATTATTGAAGAAATAAACGAAAAAAGTTTAGCATTGTAACCGTTCGAAAACGCATTTGTTCCGAAATGTCACTCTTTGGTAGATTTGGCTAAAAAGAATAAGAGATGAAAAAATATGATTTGATTGTTGTAGGTGCTGGAAACCTAGGAACATTCCATGCTTATCATGCTTTACAAATGGGTAAGTCTGTTTTGATGATTGAAAAGGACTCTGAACCAATGGAAGCAACAGTTCGCAATTTTGGACAAGTAGTACCATCAGGACAAGCCCTAGATACTTGGTTTGAATATGGTAGACAATCTCTGGAGATTTACCAAAGTCTTCAAGATTTAACTGATATTACTGCTCGAAAAAATGGCTCATACTATTTTGCTTCAGATGATGATGAGGCAAAATTATTGGAAGAGGCACGTGCTTTATTCAAAATCAGAGGATACTCCTGCGAATTACTAAATAGGAAGGTCTGCTACGAAAGAATGCCTCTACTCCAAAATGAATATTATAAATTAGGGCTCTTTTTCCCTTCCGAATTTTCGGTGGAGCCCCGAACTATGGTTCATAAAGTACGTGAGATTTTAATCAAAAAATGGAATCTGAGTTTTGTCAATAATACAACCATTACTGGCTGTGAAATCAAAAACGGTTTGTGTGAGGTTACGAGTTCAAAAGGAGAAAAATTCTATGCCAGTAAAGTAGCCATTTGTAACGGTAGAGATTTTAAAGCACTTTTCCCTCAAACTTTTGAAGAAAGTGGTATGAAAGTGAGCAAACTCAATATGATGTCTACCTATCCTCTCAAAGATGTTCAAATAAAGGGTAATATCTTGTCAGGTTTAAGTATTAGACGCTATGATAGCTTCAAGTCTTGCCAATCATATCCTCAGATATCCCAACCAGAATGGCAAAAACCATACAACGCTTGGGGAATTCATATCTTATTCAAACAGGCACTGAACGGTTCTATTATTATTGGTGACTCACATGAATACGCTGGTGTCAACGAAAACGCCTCCTTGGATTTTGGAATCAACATGGACATCAATCAATTGATATTAACAGAAGCTCAAAGAATCCTAAAATTACCTCATTGGAATATCCAAAATTATTGGGCAGGCTATTATTCACAAACTTCGGATGGAGGAATTTTTGAATATCAAATAGAAGACAAAATTTATATTGCCACAGGCATCGGTGGGAAAGGTATGACCACCTCCCCTGGATACGCACTAAAAAGAATCCATGATATTTTCCCGAAATAGGTAATCCGGCAGATTAAAACCAAAATTAGAGTTTAAGGCATTAAGGTTTCAGTTTTAATAAAAATAAAGATGTGGCGAGTCGGTAATAAGAGGTTATTTATAAATAGTCTAATTACTGGACAAAACGAGAAAAGGTATTTAGACTTTTTCAATGAATGTTTAAAAACAGTTTAAAACTGTT
>NZ_JBMLSD010000196.1:1377-4742 GCF_049240685.1 Flectobacillus sp. | reverse complement strand
AAATCGCACAAAGAAACGGGCGTTGGCGCAATACGCATATCCTCGAAAGAAGAAGTACCAGAGAGTTTTGAGTGGTGAGTGATGAATTTTGAATGATCTGATTACTTGACAAAATTGAAGTACCTAGTTCAAGACTTAGTCTTGGACTTACTTTTTCAAACAGTTTAAAACTGTTTTACAAAAATCAGAGACAAAGTCTAAATGCCTGAATGGCACTTTCTCTTTTTTTAGTAATCAGGTTAGTGATGTGTTTTGGGTGTAAATGTTTGATGATAAATGGCTTTTGTCGGTATTTTTCTCGGAAATTATTCTTTTTGTCAGATCCTTAGGTGCGACAGAAAGCTAAAATCTTGAAGTTTGATACACTTAAGGTGCTCTCATAAAAGAATAAAATGTGATTTTTTTTGAATTTTATTTTGCGTCATTGCTTATTATTCACAATTCATCACTCACCATTCACAGATTATATTATAACCAACATTTCTAATCATGATTTTTAGTCCTATTCAAAACTTAATTAAAGAATCAATAGCTCTGTTTGATACAATTTCAGACGAAAGAAAGGCTCTTTTATCACAAATTTCAAGCTATATAAGCGCACAAGTTACCGAGGAACAGCCTGTGAAATTGGTGTATATCTGTACACATAATTCTCGTCGGAGTCATTATGGACAAATTTGGGCAGGTGTGGCGGCTGCTTATTATGGTATTCCACATGTGGAAACTTATTCGGGTGGAACTGAAGAAACAGCTTTTAACGAAAGAGCAGTGGCGGCATCCGAACGATTAGGTTTTAACATTGAGAAAACGACGGAAGGAACGAACCCTGTCTATCAAGTCTATTTTGCTGATGATGTAGCACCTGTAACAGCTTTTTCTAAAAAGTTTGATAGTGATGCTAATCCCAAAGCTGGATTTTGTGCGGTAATGACCTGCAATAGTGCCGACAAAAATTGTCCAGTAGTATTTGGTGCGAGTGCAAGAGTGGCAACGCCTTACGAAGACCCCAAGGCCTTTGATGGCACTCCAGAGGAATCCGCCATGTACGAAGCCCGAAGCAAGCAAATCGCTTTGGAGACGCTATATGTTTTTTCTTTAGTAAAATAAAAATTAGTCAATCACTCAACCAATATGGGTATTACAAAAACAGATTTTTTTTCGGAGGAGCAAAATGACATAGCCACGATGTTTAAGGCAATTGGTCATCCTGCTCGGGTAGCCATATTGGACTATCTCTTAAAGGTAAATGCTTGTATTACGGGAGATATTGTGAATGAATTGCCTTTGGCTCAACCTACCATTTCTCAGCATTTGAAAGAACTCAAAAATGCAGGGCTAATCAAAGGAGCCATTGAAGGAAACGCCGTATGTTATTGTATTGACGAAAAAGGAGTGGAAAAACTTCAAAGTTATTTCGGAAATATTCTTTCCACCCTCAATAATCGCAAAGGTTGTTGTGAATAAAAAATTAGCCAATTATTCTCCTTAAAAACGCATAAAACCATGAAACTTTCAGAAGTAAAACAACATTTAGCAACTGCCGAATCGGTAAATTTTCAATTAGCAAATGGCACTTTTGTACCAGAACATTTTCATGTAACAGAAGTCGGACTAATCACCAGACATTTTATTGATTGTGGTGGGGTGGAGCGCATCGAGAAGGTAATTAACTTTCAATTATGGGATGCCAACGACTATGAACATCGTTTGAAACCTCAAAAGTTGTTGAACATTATCGCTTTGTCAGAAAGCAAATTAGGAATTGGTGATTTGGAGGTAGAGGTTGAGTATCAGTCTGATACCATTGGTAAGTATGGATTAGGATTTGATGGAACAAACTTCCAATTGCTACCGAAGAAAACAGCTTGTTTGGCGCAAGATGCTTGTGGTATCCCTGCCGAAAAGCCTAAAGTGCGCTTGAGCGATTTGCAAGTGAGCCAATCAGCATGCTGCACGCCTGGGGGCGGATGTTGTTAAAAATGTTTAATCTAACTTCTTCGCATCATCAGGACTAAGTCTTTGGCGTTGAGGTTAACAAGATTGATAAGAAACAATTTATATTTTGGCTTAATGCATAAAGCTTATAGCCTAGCGCAAAAACAATAAGAAATGTCTTCAAATAATTGTGCCCCAGTTGTAGAACGCAAGCAACTAGGTTTTTTAGATAGATATCTGACTCTTTGGATATTCTTGGCGATGGCCATTGGCGTTGGAATCGGGCATTTTTATCCTGAATCCTCCAATTGGATTAACTCATTTTCGAGTGGAACCACCAATATTCCATTGGCCATTGGCTTGATTTTGATGATGTATCCGCCTTTAGCAAAAGTAAAATATGAAAAAATGGGAGAAGTCTTTTCCAACCTCAAAGTATTGTCGGCTTCGTTGATACTGAATTGGATTATTGGGCCTGTTTTCATGTTTTTATTGGCGATTACTTTTCTGAAAGACTACCCACATTATATGGTTGGCTTGATTTTGATTGGACTAGCCAGATGTATTGCTATGGTGGTAGTTTGGAATGATTTAGCCGATGGAAGTCGTGAATATGCTGCTGGTTTGATTGCACTAAATAGTATTTTTCAAGTGCTTTTATATAGTGTTTATGCCTATATTTTTATTGGCGTTTTGCCAACCTATTTTGGTATCCAAGGATTGAATGTTGAGGTAAAAATGAGTCAAATCGCTGAGAGTGTGGGGATTTATCTCGGTATTCCTTTTGGTTTAGGACTTTTTAGTAGATGGATTTTGATAAAAACCAAAGGCGAAACATGGTTTCAGGAAACGTATGTGCCCATGATTTCGCCGATTACTTTGGTGGCGTTACTTTTCACGATTGTGATTATGTTTAGTCTCAAAGGGCAACTCATTGTACAGATTCCGATGGATGTGGTACGAATTGCCATTCCTTTGGTGATATATTTTGCAGTAATGTTTGTAGTGAGTTTTATTATTGGAAAAAACTTTGGGGCAGATTATGCCAAGAGTACTTCTATCGCCTTTACCGCAACTGGAAACAATTTTGAATTGGCGATTGCCGTAGCAATTGGCGTATTTGGCATCAATAGTGGCGAAGCTTTTGCAGGTGTTATTGGACCGTTGGTAGAAGTACCAGCCTTGATTGGATTGGTAAATTTAGCATTTTGGTTTAGAAAAAAATGGTACACTTAGTTAGAGTGCTGAGTTTCGAGTACTGAGTTTTGAGTGTGATTTTGTCCTTGCCTAGTTCGAGACTTAGTCTCGGACTAGTGTTTGTTTCAGTTTATAAACTGTTAAAAAAATGAGTCCAAGACTAAGTCTTGAACTAGAGATTTTCAGTCACAAGTTATGAATACAATACAGCTGGGCTTAAAAGAAAACTGGAA
>NZ_JBMLSD010000196.1:0-1277 GCF_049240685.1 Flectobacillus sp. | reverse complement strand
ATTTTCAGTCACAAGTTATGAATACAATACAGCTGGGCTTAAAAGAAAACTGGAAGCAATTTTCCATTCTTGTTATGATCAATGCCTTTGTGGGAGGTATGATAGGTTTGGAGCGTTCGGTTTTGCCTCAATTGGCTGAGAAAGATTTTGGAATTTCTTCCAAAACAGCAGTCTTTTCATTTATCATTGCCTTTGGGGTTACCAAGGCAATCTGTAACTATTTTACAGGAAAACTGGCTAATCTTATTGGGCGTAAAAATCTCTTAGTGATTGGATGGGTATTTGCTTTGCCTGTACCTTTTATCTTGATTTATGCCGATAACTGGAATTGGGTTATTTTGGCAAATATCTTACTGGGTATTAATCAAGGCTTGGCTTGGAGTATGGCTGTGATTATGAAAATTGATTTGGTGGGTAGTCAAAAAAGAGGTTTGGCGGTAGGAATCAACGAATTCGCAGGGTACGTGTCGGTCGGGATTGTAGCATTTTTGACAGGATACATTGCCAATACTTATGGCGTGCGACCGTATCCTTTTTATCTGGGTATAGGTTTTTCGATCATGGGTTTGTTACTTTCAATACTTTTTGTCAAAGATACTCGTCTACACGTGGGGCAAGAAAGTACCCAAAGTACGATTCCTTTACTCAAAAATATTTTTCTGAATACTTCTTTTACGCATAAATCCTTGAGTGGTATTACACAGGCAGGTTTGATTAACAATCTTAATGACGGAATGGTGTGGGGGCTATTGCCCATTTTATTGCTCAATAAAGGATTTTCCCAAACTCATATCGGTATTCTTACAGCGATATACCCGATGGTGTGGGGATTGAGCCAGCTTTTTACAGGAAAACTCTCTGATGTATATTCCAAAAAGATATTACTTTTTGGAGGAATGCTCTTTCAAGGAATTGCTATAATAGCCTTGATTAAAGCCAATTCATTTGAAACTTTTGGGCTTATTGGCGCCCTTTTAGGTCTTGGTACAGCGCTAGTATATCCAACTTTCATTAATGCTATTGCTGACTATACACACCCATCACAACGAGCTGAAAGTTTGGGTATATTCCGTTTTTGGCGTGATTTGGGCTATGCAACAGGAGCATTGTTAACAGGTATTTTGGCTGATTATTTTGGCATAAATATGTCTATTCTGATGATTGGGATTCTTACTATTCTTTCTGCTTTTATTATTTTAGTTCGTGTGGGAAAACCTTTTCAAATTTGAAAATTTGATAATTTGAAGATTTGAAAATGTTTTCAATTTGATTACCGA
>NZ_JBMLSD010000195.1:0-2244 GCF_049240685.1 Flectobacillus sp. | reverse complement strand
TTACTCAAAAGTCAATGATTATTTACTGGCTGGAGACAACCATGCTTTTAGTAAAGTAACTTGAGCCTCGCTAGGAGAAGCTACTGGTTTAAGCAAGTTTTTCTCAATAATTTCAGGAATAAACAACGGCGCAGAAAGTTTTACTTCTACTTTTTTGTCACCCTCTTTACGCATAACTACCATATTGATCGTATCATTTTCTTTAGCGTTTTGCATAAAGTCGGTACGGGTATTACGGAAATTAGCTAAATCTAAAGCTTTACCATTCAAGGAAACAAACTCGTCACCAGCTTTCAATCCTAATTTTTTACCAAAAGCATCAATGCCTTCGTCGTCGAGGATATAAATCGCTTTTGATTCTTGATTTAACCCTAAGCTATAAACAGAAACGCCGATTGATTTTTCACGAACCTTCGCTTCTTTTTGAAATTCGATACCCACACTTTGGAAGATTTCTTCCAGCGGTAAAGGTTGATTTCCTTCTACATATTTTGCAAAAAATTGTCTTAATTCAGGGAATTTGGTAATCTCCGTAATTTTATCGAACAATTCTGGGTCTTTGAATGATTTTTCTTTACCATAATATTTAGACAAATCACGCATCAAATTTTGTGTTCCGTAAGCTCCTTTCGAAAGCTGACGAAGTTTAATATCTAAGCATAAACCAATCAGAGCACCTTTTTCGTATACGTTAGGATATTGGTCTTTGTATTTTTCCAATACATCTGCACTCATTTCTGTAAATGGTACTTTTTCATCGTAACGGTCATACATACTGTTGATTTTGTTACGAAGCATATTCAAATATTGTCCCAGTGGAATCAAATCGTACATCACCTGCATGTGACCTGCTGCATACTCGGTCATTCCTTCGTACATCCACAAATGTTTTGACATTTTTGGTTTGTTAAAATCGAAGTCTCCAATTTCTTCAGAGTGAATGCTCAAGGGTGTTACAATATGAAAAAACTCATGAGCACAAACGTCCTTTACTGTTTGAGATAATTCTTCGGCAGAAGCCTCTGGAAGATAATAGAAAGACGAATACGAATGTTCGAGAGCGCCATAGCTGCCATTTTTCAAATTGTCTGACAAAATAATCAAGAACGCATATTTTTTGATAGGCAAAGTACCACCGAGATATTCTTTTTGAGCTTCCAACAAAGTTTTTACATTGGCAGCAATCTCCGCAGAATTGGCTTTTTTATTAGGCGAATACACCGAAATCAAAATATCGGCGCCACCTACCTTCAAGACTGTGGTATCTGGTTTAGAGTACATGATTGGGGCATCTACCAAATCGTTGTAATTGCCCGTTGAAAACAAATCAGTACTTGCATCGCTTTTGCTAGCAATCATCGAAGTAGCACCGTAGAAGCCTTTTGGTTTGGAGAAGTTAACGTTGTAAGTAACGTTTTTCAAATTGTCAAAATAACCAAAAAAACCGTGGGTATTTACCGCAAATAATGTGTCTTTTTCGATATCTGTACCTGCAGGTTCAAAAACATATTCACCTGTGATTTCGGGCGAATCCCAAGTGTCATCCACCAAATAAGTGATTTTGTAAAGACTTTTAGCTTTAGCAATCTTGTAACTGTTTTTATCAATTTTTTCAACCTTCAAGGCTTTGCCAGCAGCATCGAATGCCTTAAAATCGGAGATGTAACGACCAAAGTCATAGTTGGCATAAGTGCCAGGGACAATCTTGGGTAAGTTGTAAGTAATTTCGTCTTTATTGATTTTTGGAGCAATTAATGATACTTCTAATTTATCATTTTTAACGTTGTTTAAGTCAACAAAGAATTGATAAGAAGCATTTTGGGCAACTTTTTGCGCAAAAGACCCCACACACATCGCAAGTGCGCAGAGCGTCAAAATAGTTTTTCTCATTGAATAAAAAATTAAAGTTCTTGAAGCGAACAAAGGCTCAATTTGTTCCTACAACGGAATTTGTATGTGCATGTTGTATGGACTCAGAAAGTATTAGCTAAGGGCGCTTTGCTCAAATATACTAGATTCTGGGCGTTTATTGCTTTTTGAGCAGGATAGATTGTGTCAAAATGTTGTATGCTGTGATGAGCGGAGGAGGTTTAGGCGATTATTGTTAATCCTGAGGAATTTCTCAAATATTAAGTTTTTACTACATAAAAAAACTGCGCTAGTGTTTAAATTCAAAACTCTAGCGCAGCTGATATTTTTAGAAAATCTGAATCAATTAGTTTTGAACAAATTCTCCGTTTGCTT
>NZ_JBMLSD010000194.1:13531-19508 GCF_049240685.1 Flectobacillus sp. | reverse complement strand
TTTAGCGATTTAGTGATTGAGCGAATGAGTGATTATGTTAAAATTTAGATTCTCCAAGTAGAGACGCAATGCTTGCGTCTCAATGCTTGCGTCTCAAACCAAGTAAATCTAGCATGATAGCCTCAAAAAAGGGGTCGGGAAATATATTCCGACCCCTTTTTTATGAAAATTATGGAGGATAATCCCAATCTTAAAATTTGGGATGACTCATGTTTGATAAAAACTTGGAGAATAGTTCCAATCCTAAAAATTCGGTATGATTCATATTTTGATTATGCATATCTTCCAATAACTGATAACTATTAACGTCTTGTTACTTACTTATTTTTTAGTAACTAATGTATGTTTTTGTCGAATGGCAAAGGCTATTAGCCTAAATCAAATCCCATAAAGATTATTTTTATTAAGTAACCGTGCAGCTTTAGATTTAACTTTTATGTTTAGGCTCAAGGCAACAGGCATTTGGCAAAAAGTGTTAATTTGTTTTTTAGTAACGATGTATATGTTTTTTACCGATTGCCCAGAGCTGAAAGCCGATAGCTAAAAAATTAAATTCTATTTTGCACACTAACTTATTTACTTGTACCCTGTTTTCTTCTTGAGTAAATAGCATCAAATTGTTTGGAAGAATTGCTAATTATTACTCAGGTATATTAAGAAATTATTAAGCCCAACTTTGGACGCCCATAAGTTGAGCTTATTTATCGAATCAAATTATAGGCAAAAATACCGATAGCATTGTACAAAGCCATTTTTTGAAACAACACGCTTTACAATCGATTTCATAAAAATACTTATTAAAAAATGTTTTATTAATAAAAAAAATAATTAAATTTCTATTCCTAGGATTAATTTAGATTACTTTCAGCTGTAAAGTTATCTCCAAACCAATATGAACATTTACTTATGAACTTGACAAATACTCTTTATTCCACTCCATTTTTCTTACCCAAAACACCCAGTTTTTTCGGTAAAAAACGGCACTAAATAGCCCTCTAATATTTCACTTTTTCTTAAAATCTCCATATTTTTTTATGTGAGACCTTATTTGTTATGCCCAATGTTAAGAATAAATCAAGCGGACTTAATGATTTATTTACAGCCTCTCAGCTCTGATAGGATAACTTGCGCCTCCAAATATAAGCATTGGTGAATGCTAGAGACAGGATACTCGTAAATTTCTAAAACTAATAAGTTATACAACATCCTGATACTCATACTTATCAACCCAATTTTATCATGAACAAACTCTACTCTCAGAGTCTTACCAGCAAACTGGCAGCTGGTTTGCTATTAGGTGTTTGTGTGGGGCTTTCGCCCACACCGCTTCACGCTCACAATCGTGTAGCCTTATCTAATTACAGCTTAGAAACATTGATAACTAGTGAGATTCCTGTAAAAGGAAAAGTTATTGATGCCACAACCAACGAGCCTCTAATTGGCTGTTCGGTTGCGATTAAAGGTAGCAAGCGTGGTGTAAACACCGACGCTAAAGGAAATTTTGCTTTGAATGTGGACGAAAAGGCAACTTTAGTCATCACATTTGTAGGCTACGAAAGACAAGAAATAGCAGTAAATGGTCGTACTCAAATAGAGGTTTCGTTAAAATCAACAGCATCAGACTTAGAACAGGTTGTTGTTGTAGGTTATGGTAGCACAACCAAGAAAGATGTAACGGGTTCGGTAAAATCATTGAAAAGTGCCGAATTTAACCAAGGTATCATCAATACCCCCGAATCTTTGTTGCAAGGTAAAGTATCAGGGGTAAATGTTACATCGGCGAGTGGTGAGCCAGGTGGTACACAAAATATCACTGTACGTGGTCCGGGTGGTGTTCGTACAGGAAGTACACCATTGTTTGTGGTAGATGGGATGGCACTCGATAATTCATCGACAGGTGGTGCAACCAACCCATTGACATTTATGAACCCACAAGACATCGAGTCGATTGATGTATTGAAAGATGCCTCTGCCACGGCTATTTATGGTTCAAGAGGAGCCAATGGGGTTATCTTAATTACTACTAAAAAAGGAAAATCAGGATTCTCTTCCTTAAATTATTCTGCTAGTTATGGGGTCTCTACTATGGCTCGCCCTCTGAATGTATTCACAGCAGATGAATACCGCAAGCAGGTAGTAGCTCTTGGAGGTGTTTTGGAAGACTTCAAAGGCAATACGGATTGGCAAAAAGAAATTAGTCGTACAGCGGTTACTCAAAACCATAACCTATCTTTTGGTGGTGGCGCGGATAAACTAACGTACTACGGTTCATTCGGTATTCAAAACCAAGAAGGTATTATCAAAAATAGCCAATTGAATCGTTACACTGGTCGTTTAAACGTTACTCAAAAATTATTGAAAGACCGTTTGACGGTTGATGTAAATTTGAATGCAACTCAAACGTATAACGAGCGTCCGCCAATCGAATCTGTTTTGGGAAGTGCTATTTCTACAAACCCAACGATTCCTGCTTATGATGCCAATGGTAATATCTATTTGTATCAATCAGGTACCAACCCGCTGTTGGCATTGAAGCTGGAGAAAGATGCAACCACAACAACAAGAATTTTGGGAAATATTTCCCCTTCCCTAAAAATTACAGATCACCTAACCTACAAACTCAACTTTGGTATTGACTACTCAAATGCACATCGCGATTTGCAATCTCTCGCAAATGCTATTCCTCAGAGAGATGGTCGTTTGGAGTCAATCGATACATGGAATTCTAACCGTCTTATTGAAAACTATTTGACATACAACAATAGTTTTGGAAAAGACCACACTTTCTCCATGTTGGCGGGGCACTCTTATCAACGATTCTTCCTACAAGGTCGTGGATATAGTATCAATAAATTTGCTATTTCTGACCTCGAACCAATCTATAACCCTGGATTGGGTCAGGAGTTGACCTTGGCCAACAACAAGCCTTATGGATATGCTACAATCAACGAGTTACAGTCATTCTTTGGTCGTGCAAATTATTCATATAAAGATAAGTATTTGTTAACAGCAACAGTTCGTGC
Organism: Flectobacillus sp.; assembly: GCF_049240685.1. NCBI lineage: Bacteria > Pseudomonadati > Bacteroidota > Cytophagia > Cytophagales > Flectobacillaceae > Flectobacillus > Flectobacillus sp. The sequence continues at coordinate 16,485 of NZ_JBMLSD010000194.1, read as the reverse complement.
TGATGGTTCTTCAAAATTTGGTGCTAATAACAAATACGGGGTATTCCCTTCTTTTTCGGCAGGTTGGAGAATTTCTGAAGAAGAATTCATGAAAGGTTCGGCAGTAAGCAACTTGAAGCTTAGAGCTGGTTGGGGTAGAACAGGTAACCAAGAAATTCCTTCAAAAATCACACAAGCCCGCTTTACTTCTGTAGTTTCAAGTACTACTTCTTATCCTTTGGACGAGTCTTCTACTTATCCAGCAGGTACTTCTTATACACGTTTGGCAAACCCTGATATTCAATGGGAACAGTCTACTCAAACTGACTTAGGTTTAGATTTCGCTTTCTTGAATGGTGCTTTATCAGGAACAATCGACGCCTTCCACAAAGTTTCTGGTGATATTTTGTTGGAGGTTATTCCTTCCGATCCTGTACAACCAGCAGGTACTTTCTGGACCAACGTAAAGGATATGACTATTACCAACAAAGGTTTGGAATTGGAATTGAACTACCGTCATTCAACAAAACAAGGGTTGACTTATGAAGTTGGTGGAAACATTACTTTCATCAGTAACGTAGTAAACAAATCCCCTTACTCGGTAATTCCTTCTGGCTCGGCGTCAGGTTCGGGTTTGACATCTGCCACTATCAATGGCTACGTAAATGGTCAACCTATTGGTACCTTTTTCTTGAAAGAATTTATTGGATTAGATGACAAAGGTTTAAGTCAATATAGAGATGTAGATGGCGACGGTATTGTTACAGATAAAGACCGTATTGCAGCAGGAACAGCATTACCAAACAAACAATATAACTTCTTTGGTCGTGTTAGCTATAAGGGTTTTGATTTGGTTGCCAACTTCAATGGCGTGGCTGGAAACAAGCTTTATGACAATACTGCCAATGCAAACTTCTACAAACTGCGTCTTTCAAAAGGAATCAACACAACTCCTGAAGCTATTGCTTTGGCAAATGAGTCTGTAAACAACTCTGCTCCAGTATCTACAAGGTTTTTGAAAGATGGCGCCTTCTTACGTTTGAATAACCTTGCATTAGGCTACACATTCGATACCAAAAAGCTAGGAATCAACGAATGGATTTCAGGCTTAAGATTATCAGTAACAGGTCAAAATTTGTTTGTAATTACCAAATACAATGGTTATGACCCAGAAGTAAACACCGACCGCACAATCAATGGTATTACTTCTTACGGTATTGATTATTTAAGTTATCCAAAAGCAAGAACTGTTGTGTTTGGACTTAATGTAACATTCTAATTTTCTAAAGAAACATGAAAAAACCAGTTATATTCCTTTCATTGTTAGCCTCTTTGATAGCAAGTCAAAGCTGTACTAACCTCGAAGAACAAGTACTTGACGAATCTTTTTCTCCGAGTATTTCTTATGCAGACGTAGCCAATGGTACATTAGCTCCTGTGTATGCTTTGTTGCCTAATATTTTCTTACATACCAACTATTTTAATATTCAGGAAATCTCAACTGATGAGGCTATTTTGCCTTATCGTGGTGGTACAGACTGGGGTGATAATGGTATTTATATTGCTATGCACCAGCATACCTACACCAGTACAGATCCCAATTTGAGAAATACTTGGAACTTTCTTCTACAAGGTATCTCTCGTTCTGTTTCGGCAATCAACCAGTTTCAAGGCCAAACAGATGCGACCTCACAGTTGTATTTGGCAGAATCTAGAGGTATGCGTGCGTATTATTCGATGCTTACTTTAGATTTATTTGGTGTTGTTTTTGTAAAAAATAGTGTTGGCGAAACTTCGAAGGTAATTCGTGGTGCTGAAGCTGTAGAATACATCAAATCAGAATTGTTGGCTGTTGAGCCAAACCTTTCAACAACAGTAGGCCCTGGTCGTATGAACAAAGCTGCCGCATGGGGTCTTTTGGCTCGCTTACACCTAAATGCCGCTGTTTATCGCAATGTTACAGCTCAAACTGTAACTTTCTCAAACGACGATTTAGACAAAGTGATTGAATATACCGACAAAATCATTAACTCTAACCAATACCAGCTATCGCCTGACTATTTCTCAATTTTCAATAGCGATAACCATAGCAACAAAGAGTTAATTTTTGCGGTTGACCAACGTGCCGAATTAAACGGACATAACCGTTTGGCTTATTTCTCATTATCGGGTGATCAGTTCCCACTTCCTGCATACCCTGCAGCCAATGGTACCGATGGTCCTGCGATTACTTCTGATTATTATCGTACTTGGGTAAATGCTTATGGCTCGCAAGACCCTAGCGTTGACCCACGTTTTTACAAGCAAAATCTTTCGATTTATTCAAACCCTGCCGACTCATGTGTAACTGCTGAAAGCTTCAATATCAACCGTGGTATTTTGCGTGGTCAGCAATATGGTTTGATTCGTAAAAACGGGGTTTTCTTGAAATGTCCAGATGGCAAAATGAAAGTAGGTAAACTTTTCAATGATACGCGTAACCGTCCAACTACTCCAGTAATCTTTACCGAAAAAGTGGACTTTACAGTAGCTGGTTCGGACTACTCTACAGGATACCGCGTTGAAAAATATGAGTTCTCCAAAAAATCTACTTCTGGTCGTAACTTTGGTGAGGCAGATATCGTAATCCTACGCTTAGCAGATGTGTACTTGATGCGTGCAGAAGCAAAATTGCGTAAGAGTAACGACGCAGCTTCGGCTTTGGCAGATGTAAATACGGTTCGTGCATCAAGAAAAGCGACAACGCCGCCTCCAGCTTTGACAAGTATGTCTTTAGACTTATTGTACCGCGAAAGAGGTTTTGAGTTTTACTGGGAAATGCTTCGTCGTACAGATATGATTCGTTTTGGTAAATACGAAGATACTTGGACTGAAAAAACGAATACAGACCGCAACAAACGTATTTTCCCAATTCCACAAACAGCCATCGACGGTGCTTCTAACCTTCCAGGCTATTTAGTACAGAATCCATCATA
>NZ_JBMLSD010000194.1:11432-13431 GCF_049240685.1 Flectobacillus sp. | reverse complement strand
GAGGTTGATAACTAGGTTTAGAACTAAAATAATTATTACTATTTTCATTAGAAAAACTTGTTAAACTTAAAATTTGAATCATCCCGAATTTTTAGGATTGGGACTATTCTCCAAGTTTTTATCAAAAAAGCGGTCGAAAAATAGGTTTTCGACCGCTTTTTTGATGCTATTTTGTTTGTTATGAGGCTTTAGACACAAGCATTGCCTCTCTACAGCTGAAATACAAATTCTTACATAATCGCACACACCCTAAGTCACTAAATTAAGGATGACCCATAATTGTGTTTTAGGCATAGGGCGAAGAGTGTAACGATAGATAGTTTTTTTTCAAATGCCCACTGCTGAACGCCTAGAGCAAAAGAAATTTAGCACATTTCGAAAAATCACGTTTATTTCTCTAGCTCACAGCCTCAAGGCTATTGCCTCAAGAACGCCACACAGCTCAAATCTAATTCTAATAATTGTAGTGCGTACGAACTAGGCCTCTGTAGCCACGCTCCTGCAACCACATGACTCTTTCTGAGGCAGCTTCCTTGGTACTAAATTCACCGAATAAAATACGATAAACTTTACCCATATCTTTTTGTCCTACTTGTACAAAGATTTCGTCAGGCGATAATCCTAATTTTACCAATTCATCATACATATCATGAATTTTATTTAGGCTTGTTAAGGCAGTAACCTGAACAGCGAATCCTCTAGGAGATCTTACGCCACCATTGATATCATAAGTTCTATCCTCCGAAAATGCAGTTGAGTAGCTACTTGGAGAAGTAGCTGGAACAGAAGCCTGAGGCATTAACGAATTAGGTTGTACTGGAACTCTGTCCTGAGTACTTGCTGCGATATCATAATCTCTATAAATATTTACCTGAGTGGCAGGACGTGCATTCAACACTTCAACTCTTACTTGCGCTCTTCCACTAGCAATCATGCCTAATCTTGAAGCGGCCTCTCTCGACAAATTCAATAGTTTCCCTTCTTCTTCACAACGGCAATAATCGTTAACTCGTACATCAACCGTACGGTTGTTTTCCAAATTGGTAACTCTAAGTAAAGTATTGAGCGGATATCTCGAATGTGAGGCTGTCAATTGAGAATCGTCATAGCGTTCACCATAGGAAGTTAAGTTACCTGTCAGATTTTTTCCGTAATACTTTGCAATACCCTCTTCTACTACATTATTTCCATAAGAACCACTATACTCAGAATTTTGAGCTTTTGTAACCATCAAACCACCTTGAACTAAAATCAGGAAAGCGGATGCGATTAATTTTTTCATAATTGTTATTCAGATTATGTGTTTATTGTCAGATGTGCTTTGAAAACGATATGCTAATATTTCGAAGTAACCTTCGAAGCTTGAAGTAAATAGTTAAATAGTTTAAATCATAAATTGCACTATTGACTTCAAAAACTATGCCAGCTCACAAATGTCTTTGCAAAGTTCAGACTTGGTGAACTTAAAAGCCAGAAAAACAATATTAAAAGCTAAAAAAAGCTGACAGGGTAAGAAAATTTAATTTGAAATTTTTCTTTTTGTAAAAATCTTAAAACTAGGTTTTGTCCAATTATTGAACAAAAACAAATATTTTATAACTTGTGAAGTAAGGAGATATGAGATGAGTATGATTTACACCAAGAAAATAATCTATAGATATCTCGGTAACTTAGACTAGTTTTATAATTGATTTCATGGGCAAGATCAAATTTAACCAGTGAGTCTTCGACAAGGTACATCTTATATTACAAATAGAAGATATGTAGCTTATAGACTAAAGCACATAAATTAAATCTAATTTTACACTATTATTCAACCACTATTGTTGTGTAAATCCTTAATTATTTACTAGCTTAAATCGTGCCAAACTTTTGAAAAACTCAAAAAAATATCTTAAAAACTTGTTTTTATCTTAAGATTTTAGATTTCGACATTTAGAAATATATTTGTGGACGCTCACTAGTTGTTTTTTAGTACTTAAAGTTTAGGCATGAGGCA
>NZ_JBMLSD010000194.1:2046-11332 GCF_049240685.1 Flectobacillus sp. | reverse complement strand
TATTTGTGGACGCTCACTAGTTGTTTTTTAGTACTTAAAGTTTAGGCATGAGGCATAAGGCAACAGGCACAAGGCACAAGGCAATAGGCATTAGGCAATAGGCATGAGGCAATAGGCAATAGGCAATAGGCAATAGGCATAAGGCAACAGATACAAGGCAAAGAGTGTTAAATTGTTTTTCAGTTACGATAGCTATGTTTTGCCGAATGCCCAAAGCTGAAAGCCGTAAGCTCAAAAAATACATTTTATTTTGCGTACTAACTTAATATTTAAGCTTTGTAGCTAAGGCAGAAGGCATCAGGTACAAGGCAAAGAGTGTTAAATTGTTTTTCAGTAACGATAGCTATGTTTTTGCTAAATGCCCATAGCTGAAAGCCGAAAGCCGAATGCCCAATGCCCAAAGCCGTAAGCCGAAAGCTCAAAAATTATATTTTTATAAACAAAAAAATTCTGGTACTTGAGAAAATTAAGTACCAAAACTTTATTTTCCATTTTATAACAAGTTGCTATGGCTAAGACCAAACAATCCTCAAAAAAACCACAAAACGGACAAAGTCGAGTAATCATCGAACGCGTAACTCCAGAATTAGATGGAGGTCGTTTTGCCATCAAGGCGATTCAAGGAGATAAAATTCATGTAGAGGCAGATGTCTTTCTGGATGGTCACGATATCCTTGCTGCCAGATTGCTACACAAGCGAAGCAATGCGAAAGATTGGATTGAAACCCCAATGTTTTTTATCAATAACGATCGCTATGGTGCTTCTTTTGAAGTGAATGACAATGGCATGTACGACTATACAATCGAGGCTTGGGTAGACCATGCAGCTAGCTGGGAACACGAGATTAGTATGAAAATTAAGGATGGACAGCACGTAAATATCGAATTGTTGGTAGGTGCCAATCATCTTGACTACATGGCAACTATCGCCTCGGTAAGTGATAAAGTATTGATTGAGTCGGCCGCTGAGCAATTCCGTAATCCAGATGCGTATGCTCAAGCAATTGAGCTTGCCACAAGTCCTACTATGCATGATTGGATACAAAGTTATCCAAACAAAAAATATGTAAGCACTTATAAATCCCTTAAGCTCTGGGTAGATCGTGAAAAAGCAGCATTTTCGTCTTGGTACTCGATGTTCCCTCGCTCTGCTGCCAGCAAAAAAGGCGTACATGGTACTTTCAAAGATGTAGAAGAAAATGTTATACCTCGTGTAAAGTCTCTAGGATTTGATGTTTTGTATATACCGCCTATTCATCCGATTGGTCATCAGTTTAGAAAAGGAAAAAATAACTCTACTACCTGTGAGCCCGGCGAACCAGGTGTGCCTTACGGAATAGGTTCAGAATTGGGCGGTCATACGGCAATTCTTCCAGAATTGGGTACTTTGGATGATTTGAAACATTTGATTTTGGCTTGTCAAGAAAATGGTATCGAGTTGGCGATGGACTTAGCAATTCAATGCTCGCCAGACCACCCATATACCAAAAATCACCCCGAATGGTTTAAAGTTCGTCCTGATGGAACAATTCAGTATGCCGAAAATCCCCCTAAAAAATATCAGGATATTTACCCTATCAACTTTGAGTCTGAAAACTGGGAGGAGCTTTGGGATGAATTGAAGAATGTTATCATGACTTGGGCCGAATGGGGTATTCGTCTTATTCGAGTAGATAATCCTCATACCAAATCATTTAGTTTTTGGGAATGGGTTATTGCAGAGGTGCAAGCTGTGTATCCAAATATGATTTTCTTGGCTGAAGCATTTACCAAGCCAAAAGTCATGGCTCAACTTGCTAAACTGGGTTATGCACAATCGTATACTTATTACACATGGCGCAACAACAAAGCAGAGTTGACAGAGTACATGATGGAGTTGACTCATACCGAACAGAAGTATTATATGCGTCCTAACTTTTGGCCAAATACACACGACATTTTGCCTTGGTGTTTGCAAGGTGGTTTGGAGCCTATGTTTATCACGCGTTATTTTATGGCAGCAACGCTTTCGGCTAATTATGGTATTTTTGGGCCAGTATTTGAAAGTATGAATAACGAGGCAAATCCAGGAAAAGAAGAGTACCGTAATTCTGAAAAGTATGAAATTAAGCATTGGAACTGGTCTTTTGAGAATAAGCTAACTCAGATTATACGCTTGACCAACCAAGCACGTGTAGAGAACTCCGCCTTGCAGCGTACTAATAATATCACTTTTTGTCAGATTGAAAATGATCAAGTATTGGCTTATTTGAAAACCCATCCAAACGGCAATAGAATTCTGTGTGTAGTCAATCTCGACCCTTATAACCGTCAAGGAGGTGTGGTGAGAGTGCCACTTTCACAAATTCATAAACATCAAGATCAAGAATATATTGTTCATGATTTGTTGACAGGGGCTAAATACTATTGGAAAGGCGAATATAATTTTGTAGACCTTGACCCGCATATTATGCCAATGCACTTGTTCAGAATAGAGGATATTTAATCGCAGCACTTTCAGTAAGGGGCTTTGGGAAAAATCCTGATTACTGGTCAAAACGAGAAGGTGTGATTCTGGTGTATAGCCTTTTTCACTGAATTTTTTAAAAACAGTTTTAAACTTTTAAAAAAATAAGTCCAAGACTTAGTCTTGGACTATCAAATCAATTTTGTCCAGTAATCAGGCAAAAAGCAAAAAACATGTTAAAACTCTTTGCCGAGTGCCTGTTGCTTTGTGCCTAAAACAAAAAACTTAAATCTAATTTTGCCCAATTCATTAATTGTATCCATTATTTTGTGTTATCGCTGGATTTTGAGACCTTACAATTTGAGGAATAGGAAGCAATAGTTTATCTGCCGTGATGGCTTTTCCTTTGGGTTGTAATACTGCAATAGCACGATTGGTACGTTTCAAATCAAACCAACGATGGAATTCAATCGCAAGCTCTACTCTTCTTTCATGCTCAATGGCCGTACTCAAAGAGCCTGCAAAGGAAGTTGGATAACCTGCATCGCCAAATTTAGGCAAACCTGCTCTAGTTCTCACTTGATTCAAATAAGTAGCATCTCCAGTAGCTTCTGACAACATTAGTAGGACATCGGCATAGCGCAATACCATAAAGTTGTTATTGGCTAAAGGGTTACCACTTCCGATAGGAGCATTGGTATGAGTCCATTTGATTGGATATTTTTGGGCAATAAAGGTTGTTCCATTATTATAACCCAAAGCAATAGACAAGTCTCTGCGTGGGTCATTGGCTTCGTATTCGTTGTACAAGTCGTCAGTTACTTGATTCATCCCACTCCCATAAAATCCGAGGAAGTTATTGTTTGGATAAAAAGTTTGGTAATAACGACTATATGGCGCAGACGCTGAGCCTCCTAAAAACTGAATTTCGAAAATAGACTCTTTCGTATTTTTGACATTCGGTCCCCAAAGACTAGTGTAGGTGCTCAGGAGGGCATATTGATTGCTATTATAAACATCCTTCAACACATTTGCAGCGGAGGTTTTATCTCCCAACGTCAAATATACTTTTCCTAAAAGTGTTTGAGCAGCCCCCTTTGATGCACGACCGATTTTAGTACTTGGAATAGCAGAGGCCAAAGGTAAATTCTCGATAGCAAAGCCCAAATCCTTTTTAATCAACTCATATACATCTGCTTGTGGCGAGCGAGGTACGGCATAAGCCTCGTCACCCGAAAGAGGCTTAGTTACCAAAGGAATATCGCCCCATGTTTGAACCATGTTGAAGTAAAATAGGGCTCTCAAAAAACGCATTTGGGCGCGAACATCGTTTTTATATGTTTCGCTCAAAGATGCCGTTTCAATTTTATCCAAAACAATGTTTGTACTAAAAACGGCACGATAATAATCTTGCCAGAACTGATACACCATGGTATTGGTGGTCATGAGGCTGTAATCCTTAAACTGCCATTTATCCGCCTGAATCCCTGAAATATTGTACATAATGGCGTTGTCGCTCATTTGTTCGTTGCAATATGAAACAGGTCCTTCTGGATGATAAACCGTGTATAAAGAAGCGTATGCCGAGTTGATGGCAAGTTCAAAGTCGTCGGTTGATTTGAAATTATCTGCCGTCGCATTTGAAATCGGTGCAAGTTCTAAAAATGAATCACTACAACTTGTAGTAAGTAAACTTGCGGCGAGGAGGAGGTATATTTTTACAATTTTTTTCATGTCTATCCTGTTTTTTGAAGTTTAAAAAACATTGATTAAAAATCTATCTTAGCACCAATTGTAATGACTCTTGGGATGGGATATGAGCCATAATCTACGCCAATGAAAGCACCATTTGGCGCATTTCCAGAGGCGTTCAAACCACTTGAAGAGTTACCATTGGCTTCACCCGAGAAGTTAGAGGCGTTGTAAGTAGTATTTTCAGGGTCATAGTTGGTGTACTTACTCCACAAATACACGTTTTCGGCATTGACGTACACACGAGCCGTTTTCAAATGTATTTTTTGTGTGATAAATGAGGGTATAGTGTATGAAATACGAATGTTTTTCAATCTCACAAATGAGGCATCTTCTACCCAAAGACTTGTAAATTGGTCTTGCAAACCTGTCAGACCTAATGTAGCTCTGAAATGAGTGCCATCGCCAGGGTCTGATTCTGAGCGCCAACGATTGGCTACACCTGCGTACATATTACGTCCGTTGTTCCAAAAACCAGAGTAACGGAAGTTTTGGTTGACAATTTCACCTCCAAATGAGCCTTGGAACATAAACGACAGGTCAAAGCCTTTATAAGAGAAGTTGTTGGTAATACCCGCCATGAAATCAGGTTGATAATTCCCCAAGGTTGTACGGTCGTCAACCGTGATTTTTCCATCTCCATTCACATCTCTGATAATTGGGTCTCCAGGTTTTGTGGTCGAATAATGTGGCGTTGCATCTACCTGTGCTTGGTTTTTGAATACGCCATCTACTATGTATCCAAAGAAATTGGAGATAGGTTGGCCAACTTCTGTTTTTACTGTAACCACAAAATCTGTATAAGTAATAGGCGCATTGTTTTGACCTAATTGCAAGACTTTGTTGCGGTTTGAACTAAAGTTAAAATCGGTTGACCAACTAAATTTAGGCGTTTGGACATTTTGGGTATTCAAGTTTAATTCAACGCCTTTATTTTCCATTTTACCAATATTTGTCAACTGCGTAGAGAAGCCCGTAATATCTGGAACAGGTACGTTCAGCAACATATCGTTGGTTGTCGAATTGTAATATTCAGCAGATAAACCAAGTCGATTATTCAATAGTTTTAAGTCTAACCCGAGGTTAAATTGCGTTGTACGTTCCCATTTTAAATTGGTATTGGCAATATTCGAAATCGCTAATCCAGAGGCCAAAGTTGAGCCCGCAACATAGTTAGAAGAACTTAATAAACTAGTAGAGCCATAATTTGGGATTTGGTTGTTACCCGACATACCATAACTTACTCTTAATTTTAGGTTATTAATTGCTCTAATATCTTTCATAAAGTTTTCATCCGAAACTACCCAAGCACCAGATACTGAAGGGAAATATCCCCAACGGCTATTTGCCCCGAATCTTGAACTACCATCACGACGGATTGCGGCCGTAAAGAAATATCTATTCAAATAATTGTATTGAGCTCTTGCCAAGTACGAAATCATAGCCCATTCCGAAGCATTGGTAAAGCCACCAGAAACTACTCCAGCATTGAGAGTTTCAACTAAATCGTTTGGAAAACTACCAGAAGTAATTGAGGCAAATTCGTTGCGTTGTTTTTGAACAGAATAGCCCAAAAGCAAAGCCAAATTGTGATCACCGAAGCTTTTGTCATAGTTTAAGGTATTTTCGCTCAACCAGTTCAAACTATATCCACTTGTTGAATAACCTTCGGCAGGAAGTATACCTGAGTAGCCATAGCCTTGTTTGTTGACACGATATGAATTGTAACGAGTGTTGTACAAATTGGCGCTGATACTGGTTTTGAATTTTAAATCGTCCAAAATTTTGTATTCCAAAAAGCCCGTAGCCAAAGTATTGAAGGTCTTATTTTGCTTGTGGATATAACGTGTCAATGAATAGGGATGCCATAAGTTGAGGTCGTTGTAGGCTACATATTTGTTCCAAACTGAGTTAGGGTCACGATAGCCAATATTACCGTTTTCGTTGTAAACAGGAAAAATAGGGTCGCTTTGCAGTCCCAAACTTACCACATCACTTTTTCCTTGTGTACCGTCGGTTCTATCAAAAATTCCTGTAACGCCAAGGTTCAAACCAATGGTAAATTTATTACTCAATTGATGTTTGATATTTGAACGTAACGAAAGACGTTTGTAATAGTTTTGGTCCAAAACAGCATCTTGACTCAAGTACGCCGCCGAAAACATAAACTGTGTTTTGTCTGTACCACCCGATGCTGAAAATTGTGCATTTTGAGAAGGAGCTACTCTAAACATGACATCTTGCCAATCGGTTCCTTTGCCAAACTGTTGAGGATTAGTCAAAAACTCATCAGGAATTTTGTAGACAGAACCTCTTACACTATTTGGGTCAGAGGCTTTGTTTTTTGCTGGATTCAAATCAACCCAAGCATTGTTGTGAGCATCGATGTAATAATTAATCCACTGTTGAGCATCCATCATTTTAACACGTCTTTCTACGCTTTGCACCCCCGATTCGTAGCCCACACTGAAGGTGGTTTTGCCTGCTTTTCCTAATTTGGTCGTAACCAAAATAACGCCATTGGCCCCTCTAGAACCATAGATTGCAGCTGAAGAAGCATCCTTCAATACCTCCACAGATTCAATATCTTGAGGATTTACCATGTTGAGGTTGAAGTTTTCGAGTGGTACGCCATCCACCACAAAAAGTGGGTTGGTGCCAGCTGTAATGGAGCTTACACCGCGAATACGAATAATAGGAGATACCCCAGGAGCACCTTGACTTTGGCTGATATTTACCCCAGCAATCTGACCAGAAAGTGCTTGTGTGACATTGCTAAATGAACGGTCTTGAAACTGCTTAAAACCTACTGATGATACTGCACCCGATACCGCTCTTTTGCTTTGAGTTCCATAACCTACCACCACAACTTCATCGAGCGATTGGAGTTCGAGTGCCAAAGAGATATTGAACACGGTACGATTACCAACCACTACTTCTTGTTTAACATAGCCAACGTAGCTAAACACTAAGGTTGTGTTTTCAGTAGGAACTTCGATTTTGAAGTGACCGCTTGCGTCCGAATTTGTTCCTTTTGTGGTGCCCTTAATCGTAATGTTTACCCCAGGGAGGGCTTTCCCTTTTTCATCGGTAATAGTTCCTGAAACAGTCGGTAAAGCCACCACGTTTTCTCGCTCTGTTTCTGGGGCGTTGGTGGGTGGAGTGGGGGTACTGGGAGCTTCGATTTTACGTAAAACAATTTGATTGTTAAACATTACATACGTTACCGAAAGAGGTTTGAGTAAACGCTCAAGTACATCTCCAACACGCTCGTTATTTGCCAATAAAGTAACAGGACGATTCAGCGGAACAACCTGTGAGTTGTAAGAAATTCTTATTTGAGCAGTCTTTTCAATTTTTTGTAAAGCTGATTTTAAGACTATTCCATCAATAGAGATACTTATCTTTTTGTTGAGTTCTTCCTGAGCAGAGGTTTTGGCCCAAGCAAAACTCGTGAGGAATAGAATCATGAAAAACTGCATTCCAGTAATTCTCATAATAGTAAGCCAAAAAGCCTTTGATTGTCGATTTTTTTTCATAAACTTGAATAGTTTTCTGTTGAATAAAACAAAAACATCCCCTGACCCTTTGAAAAAAGGGTATGTTGAGCAGACAGAAAGGGGAAAAACTCAAGGTGTTTGTTGTGTGCCACCACGACTTACACCTTTTTTTGTTAAGGAGAGAATGAGTTAAGTAGGTTTTTCATTGCATTGATTTATTGGTTACATCCGAGTGATTGAATAATAATTTTCTCATTAACAACTTCAAATTTGGTATTGGGGCCGATGGACTCACAAACGATTTGAAGTTTAGTAAAAAGTGGCTCTTCGCCGAGTGTAGTGGTGAGTGAGCAGTCTTCTAACAACTTTTGGTCAAAATAGATATGTACGCCATACAGACTTTCTAGTTTCTTAAAAATCTGAGCTACAGGACTTTCGTTAAATTCTATTGCGGTGCTTGTTTTGGAGGTAATAGAGGCTACTTGTTCGGAACTAATAGCGGTGGCTTGCATCAAATTTTGTTCATCCACTATTACTTGCTGATTTGGTAATAAAGTCACTCGATTATTTTCTTCTTCCTCTTTTTCGTACACCATTACCTTTCCTGTTTTTACTACTACTTTTACTTCTTTTTCTTTGTTGAAAGACTGTACCGTAAAGCTGGTGCCCAATACTTTGACAATGGTAGTTTTGGCATGCACCAAAAAGGGTTGTTGAGGGTTTTTGACTACCTCAAAAAAAGCTTGTCCATCCAAATACACCTCGCGATTAGGAGAATTGTCAAAACTTGCTGGAAACTGAATCGTACTGTTAGGTTCTAGCAATAAAGAACTTCCATCGGGTAATCTTACAGGCATTTTTAATTTGCTTGTATTAGTTTTTGAAATCAATGCCTCTATTGCTTTTTGCGAAAGGTGCGACAGCTGTGGATTCACACTTTTGTCGGTATACCACCACAAGCTCACACTAAAGAGAAGGAATATTGTGGCGGCAATAGACCATTTCCAAGTGTTATGTTGGTACCAAGCTACATGCTCGTTGATTTCAAGTTCCAGCGTTTCTTCTTCTTGTATTCTATTATGTGTATTTGTAATTAGTCTTTCAATTTGTTCTTCTGAGATAGGCTTTTCATGTATGCCTGTAGCCAAAATAAACTCTCGGGCTTGTTTGACCAAGTATTGCTGGCTGGGGTGTTGTTGAGACCATTGTGTCCATGGGTGAGAATTATTTCGATATCCCTCCGATTTGACCCATTCTACGAAGGTTGAATCTAAGAGAAAATCTTCTATCATGTAATCACTATATTTTTTCATAAAATAGTAATAAGTCGCCTTTTATATACAGTAGAAAACTTTTGGTTTTTTTATACTGCTTTTTTGTAAAAAAAAATGATTTTAGGGATTAGGGGATAGGGTTTAGGCAAGGAGGTTTTTTTAGGCACAGAGGCACAAAGGTACAAAGTGGTAGAGGGGAAAGGGTTTAGGCAAGGAGTTTTTTGTTTAGGCACAGAGGCACAGAGGTACATAGGCACAAAGGCACAAAGTGGTAAAGGGGAAAAGGGGTAGCTAAAGAGTTTTTTAAGGAAACA
>NZ_JBMLSD010000194.1:0-1946 GCF_049240685.1 Flectobacillus sp. | reverse complement strand
AGGCACAAAGTGGTAAAGGGGAAAAGGGGTAGCTAAAGAGTTTTTTAAGGAAACACCAAGGCATAAAGGGAAGGAGTATATCTAAATAAGCACACTTTGTGCCTTTGTGCCTCTGCCACTTTTGTACTAAAACACACTTTGTGCCTTTATATCTAAATAAAGAACTCCTTGCCTAAACCCTATACCCTAACCCCTAATAGCACTATCTCACCACCCAAAAAACCAAACTATTAGCCCAAACCAAATGGCATCGTCTGGGAAGAGCGTACGTAATAAGGTAAGAGCCTCATGGATTAAATTGCTAACTGATTGGTATTTTACTCCCATAGTTTTAGCAATTTCTTGATTGGATAGTTCCTTGTAGAATTTGAGATAGACAACTTCTTTTTGTCTTTTGGGAAGATGATTTAAACGTTCGTTGATTAGCCTTACCCGTTGAAGTTCAGTTTCGTCTTTCACGATTTTCTCTTCAATCGAAAAGTCGATGTCAAAATAGCTTTCCGAATTAGAATGTTCGTAAAGAGAAATTGTTTCATTTTTTTTTATTTCAGAAATGATTCTTCTTCTTACAGCTGCAAACAAATAGGCTTTTACGGAGCCTACCTCAACTTTAAGATTCTGCCGGTACTGCCAGAGTTGAATAAATACCTCCTGAATGCAATCTTCTATTAATGCGTCATCAGTGACCATTTTGCGGCCATAGCTAATTAAGGATTTAGCATACAGACGTAAGAGTTGAGCTAAAGCTTCTTCGTCTCCATTGCGTAAATCATTCCATAGCATTAATTCATCGTATTGAGTGGATGAATTGGACATAGTTAGGTTTAAGATCAGGTAAAAAATGATTTTAACAATAAAGACTGTTGATAAGAGAGTTATACTCAAAAAATAATCTTGATGGTAGGATGTGAAAGAATTTGGATAATATGATATAACGTTAATCGAATTTGATAAAGCTGAGATACTTATAGCATCTATCTGCGCATGGACTTTACTTTTATACTGTAATAATTTGGTATCATTCTTGCGGGTGAAATATTGAATCATAAGCAAAATAGATTTGTATCTAATTTACTTATTAGGCTGTAGGTCTTAGGCTTTGAGCTAAAAGCACAAAATATTGGTTGTAAATAGGCAAATATGTTTTACCTATTGCTTCAAGCCCAATAAGCTGAGTCATATTTTGCATGATTATCTATTTTGAAAGCTATTATTTGATGTATTCCACCCGATTCTGGTTGTGTCTTTTGTTTGAGATTTTTTCACATCAATAATATTCAGGGGTATCTTTTTTTACAAAATTGCAGACAATTACTTGTTTGGATGATACTCTTGATATGAATAGTTTTTAGTATTAAACTATTTGATGAAATATGTTCCATATTTTCCCATTTATTTGTTCCTGTTATTTTTTTCTGCTCCAGCTAACGTTTTTGAGAAGTTAAATGAAATTTACGTCTATTGTTTTGACTTGTGGAATTTACTTGATAGTCAAATAGTTAGCTTGTATGGGGTGAAGTGGCACTGATTCATAGACAGAATGAGTGATTGTGGTTTAGGTGTTGAAACTTTTACTGAAATTTAAAAAAACAGTTTCAAATTCCAGACTGAGCCTTGAACTAGCAAATTCAATTTTGTCCAGTTATGAGAGCTTGACAATACATTTTTAAAAGTAATAGAAAAATTATAGTATTATTTGAAAAAGAATTACACACCATGAAAACGCTGAAAACTACATGTTTTCAGTAATTACCCTAAATATCTATCTAAAAAAGCTAAGCCGTTTAGCTTTTTTCTAAAAACCACACAGTCTTTACGCTGTCTGTTTAAGTACGTTAATCTTAAAACATTAACAACATTATATGTAAGTGGGTAAAATGAAAATAATTTTACCTGCTCTAAGCTTTAGGCTTTATGCAGTAGGCTAAAAGTTAAATAGTATTTCT
>NZ_JBMLSD010000193.1:0-23998 GCF_049240685.1 Flectobacillus sp. | reverse complement strand
TTATTACGCCAGGCAATTTACGTCAGGTGATTCTTTCTTTAAAGTTGAATTTATAAGTATGAGCGTTGAGCTGTGAAGTTAGGTTTTCAGGCAACAGAGTGGCTTTCAGTTAGGGGTTTTCGGTAAAAAATATATTTACGGTTATTAAAATTAGATGCCTAGCGCCCAAGGCACTATTGCCTCAAAAAAAAGATACAGAAGTTTTGAATACATAGAAGCTGCTTGCCAATCCTCAAAAACAAACATTTATCATTGCCATAAAAGGATATTCAGCTGAATTTTACGAGAAGATTTCCTAAATTCAGGGATGTATATCGTTAAATCAACTGCGACTAAAATATGGAAGAGCAACATCTGGAGAGTTCTGATTTTTTAAAAGATATCGTTATCGGTATGTCCGACGGTCTGACGGTACCCTTTGCCTTGGCAGCAGGTTTGTCAGGTGCAGTAGCTGATACCTCAATTGTTACCACGGCAGGGATTGCCGAAATTGTAGCGGGGGCTATTGCGATGGGTTTGGGAGGATACTTGGCAGGACAAACCGAAGTAGAACACTACGAGGCTGAGCTAAAACGTGAATATGAAGAAGTAGAAAAAGTACCCGAACGCGAAAAAGAGGAGGTTCGAGAGGTATTTGCAGATTATGGACTCGACGAAACTATGCAAGAGGCTATTGTTGAGGCGCTAGCCAAAGACAAAGATAAATGGGTACATTTTATGATGAAATTTGAGCTGGGATTAGAAAAACCAGATATCAACAGAGCTAGAAATTCGGCTGCCACTATCGGAATTTCCTATGTCATAGGAGGGATTATTCCATTGAGTCCATATTTTCTGGTCGATGATGCTATCTTAGGACTCAAATTCTCTGTGGCAATTACGCTGTTAGCATTATTTATCTTCGGTTTTTTTAAAAGCAAAATTACAGGTCAACATCCATGGATAGGTGCATTGAAGGTCACATCTATCGGTGCGGCAGCCGCGGCAGCAGCCTTTGGAGTAGCTAAATTGTTTGGATAACTCTCTTTATGTTATCGGTTAATAGTGTAACTGTTATTAGAATACTATTCAGATTTTTGATTTTTAAACATAAAAAAGAAGATTTGAGAATGAGTAATTTAGCACTCATTCTCAAATCTTCAAATTCTCAAATTCTCAAATTAGGAATCTGTTCTCAAATCTTCAAATCTCCACACTTTCAAATTCCCAAATTTTCAAATTTTCAAATCTTCAAATTCCCAAATTCTCAAATTCTCAAATTTTCAAATCTTCAAATCTCCACACTTTCAAATTTTCAAATTCCCAAATTCCCAAATTCTCAAATTTTCAAATCTTCAAATTCTCAAATTAGGAATCTGTTCTCAAATTAAAAAAACTAGTATCCCATTGCAGTATCATCGGCTCGTACGTCTGCACCACCTTCATATTGACCATTCGGTAAAAGCAAGATGCAATCCATACGACCGATAGTATTTTTTTGGGATTCCATTTTGTAGCCACGACCTAATAATTTTTGTAGAGTTTGTGGCGTAAAACCTCCTTCTTCAAACGTTGTTCTGTCGGGGAGCCATTGGTGATGAAAACGTAGCGCATCCACTGCCTGTTGCATATTCATGCCATGCTCTACTACGTTTAAGAATACTTGAAAAACAGAAGTAATAATTGTTGAGCCTCCCGGAGTACCAAGAATCATCAAGAGTTTTCCATCTTTTTCAACAATAGTAGGCGTCATCGACGATAACATTCTTTTGTTTGGAGCAATAGCATTTGCTTCGTTTCCTACCAAGCCATACGAATTTGGGTGTCCCGGTTTGATGGAAAAATCATCCATTTCGTCATTCAATAAAAAACCTCCTCCAGCTACCACTACCTTACTACCATAAGAGTTATTTAGCGTGGTAGTTATCGAAACCGCATTTCCTTCCTTATCGGCAAAGGAAGAGTGAGTCGTTTCCATACTTTCATAACCCGGGATAGCACCACCAGATACATTTTTGCTATCAGTAGCTGTACTGAAGTTAAAATCCTGCCAACGTTGTTTCAAGAATTCTGAACTTAGAAGTTCTTTTTGAGGCACTTTTACAAAATCTGGGTCGCCTAACCATTTAGCACGATCGGCAAATACACGACGTTCAGCCTCAATCATTACCTGTGTGGTAGAATCACTATGCCATCCCCATTTTTTCAAAGGATAATTCTCCACATATTTCAACAATTGCATCAATGCAATGCCACCAGATGAAGGAGGAGGCATGGTGATTACTTTTAATCCTTTGTAGTTTTCTACAATAGCATCACGCCACACTGCATGGTAGTTGTCCAAATCCTTTTGGGTAATAATACCACCGCCTTTATTCATTTCGGCTAAGAGCAGTTGAGCTGTTTCACCTTCATAAAAACCCTTACGACCCTCTGCTTGGATACGACGGAGAGTTTTGGCTAAATCTTTTTGAATTAATAATTCACCTTCTTTCCACTCCGAACCATCGGCCTTGATAAAATAGGTTTTTCCTGGATTATATTTTAATAAATCCTCTTTGATTCTATTTAATCCTCTTGCCTCACGGGCAGTAAGTGCAACGCCATTTTCGGCAAGATCAATGGCTGGTTGGAGAATTTGCTTCCAAGATAGCTTACCAAAGCGCTTATGAGCTTGTTCGAGTCCATCTACCGCCCCTGGCGTACCACTGGCAAGATGCCCGTACCAACTTGGTTGTCCTGCTTTCACATTCCCTTTTTCGTCGAGATACATATCTCGACTGGCTTTTTCTGGAGCTTTTTCACGGTAATCTAAAGTATAAGTATTACCCTTTTTGTCACGAAAAACCAAGAAACCACCACCACCAATATTACCCGCTGCTGGGTGAACCACCGCCAGCGCAAATTGTGTTGCAATAGCGGCATCGATAGCATTTCCACCTTTTTTCATAATTTCAACTCCTACCTTTGAGGCTTCTGGATGCGTGGCGGCCACCATTCCGTTTTGCCCATATACAGGCTCTTTTTTAGCAACAAAAGGGGACGCATTTGGGTCGTCATTCAAAAATTGATAAAAACCTTGATTTTCCTTGGGTTTGCTAATAGGAGAGGGGGCGTTGGAAACTTTTACCGCTGGAGTTTTGCAAGCCCACAGTAAGCCAAATGTTGCCGATGAGAGTAAGACAATGTGTTTGAGTTTCATCATGATGAAGATGTTTTTTTAATTAACAAGGAGAAAGTCTCAAATCTATCCGAAATTTTAGAAGGGCAGATTTGTTGTTTTAGCTAAGGTAAAAGGAATATATCTTTCAAAAAGATTCCTTTATATCTTTCAAATATACAAAAAGCCCAAACTCTTTGAGAAAGTTTGGGCTTTATTTTCAAAACAAAAGCTTTAATCTGTTTATTACAATATTTTATAAATATCTACAGAATCGATTTTGTCTTTTAACTCCTTGATATTGATGCTCGATTTGATAGCCGCATCTTTTTTCTTCTTTTTAGCTGTTAAATCTCTGATTAAATCATCATAGACCATTTGGGCATTTTTTTCGCCGATGCCTTCAATAATATTATTTCCTTTGGCTACATTGATGGCTTGCTTTACTTGGTCAAAATAGCGTGTTTCTAAATCAAAATAGTTGTCATGAATACCAACAAAACGATTGCACAATGACTGCAAATAATCTAAGTTATTATTAACATGACGAATATCTAGTTCGGATTGTAGCAATTCGCCCAAGTTGATTTTTCCATCCTTATTCGAATATCTCTTTTCAATTTCTGTGGTTTTTTTACGCATCAAATCGGGCGTAAATTCAGACATGAGATAGTTAAAATAGTCATCTATTGTTTCGTCACCACGCATTTCTCTAGGGTTAAAGCCTATTTTCTGACCGTCTTTTTTAAACTTTTCAAGCACATCCAATTGTAACGTTTCAAGCAGTGTTACAGTTTGTGAACTAGAGTTGGCATTGGTAAGGTTGGCTTTATCCAATGCATTATAAAAACCCGTGTAGCGTTGAAGCTCCTTTTCAAACTCTTTAATTTTGTCGAAGTTTACCTTTTTGTCTTGTACACCTGCCGCGTAAGCCACATTCACAGCGGCTGTCGAGAGGTTTACGGCTTGTGAGGCATAGGGTATCAAACCCACAATGGGGCTATCCTTCAAACTTTTAAGAACAGAAACAAAACGCTCATTTTTCTCTTTTTTATCAAAAATAGCCTTGCTTTGAGCTGTTTTTAAAATAACTTCTTCAAAAGAAAAACCTAATGGACCTTTCTCGACACTACTTAATTTTTTGATATAACCTTGATAATCTTGGTTGATTACTTGTGATTTTAGGTCAATAATATCATCGCTTAAAATTTTATATACTTCGGCACTTTTTACCAAATTGGTACGGATTTTCTCCCACTTAGTGCGGTCAGTAAGGGATTGGTTTTTGGAAATATCGTTCAAAGACGCGCTTTGAAGTTCTATACGCCCTTTTAGGTTTTCATTTTCGTTTTGAAGCTTAACCAGATTACTCTGAATATTGGTAATCAAAGAGTCTGAATAAATTTGAGCACTAATGATATTTGTTAAGCCAAAGAGGATTAAGAAAAGGAATGAGAATGTTTTCATCTTGCTTTACCAGAAATAGTTTTGGAATTTTCCCATCAAAAACGGAACGCCTACTAATTAATTGTCAAAGGTCTATAATCCTGAGTATTTTTTATCTTGCTTTATCAAGTATTCTTATATTGATTATAAGATAAATAAGAAAAGTTATATTTCTTATGTGTGTTTATATTTAACAAATAGCAATCATTTAAGAGACTCTAGGCTCAAAACAATTTGTAATTTGATTGTGCTTGGTTTTAAACGGGAGAAAAATATTGCTATCTTCATAACGATTAGATAAACGTTTTTTGTTCATTCAATAAAAATATTTGAGTAAATGGAGTATCCCCAAAAAACAACCAAATTCAACATAGAGCTAGTTTGATTGGCATAAAATTCAATTAAGTGGCTGTTTTTTAGTTGTTTTCCTAAAAATAAAATTTTGTTAGGCTTAAAGGCACAGATGTATATTTCGGAGAAAACCAAAGTTATATTTTGGGAAAATCATTATTCATGAAATAATATTTGCCAAAGACTCAAAAGAAGAAATTAATTGGAGGTAAAGAAGAAATATAAACCTAGGAGAATAGAAAACTTCGTTTAGATTCTAGGAAATGATTCTAAATAAAATACAATTATATTTGTTAATGCAAAAAACTTAGGATACCTTTGTACTCGTTATACAAAAACATCCGCACGTCTCTGTGTTCGCTTCTTGGCATGAAGCAATTTCCAATCTCGAACTGTTATCAGTTTAAATCGGTTTCTCCAGAGCTTTAACGGATGTTTCGGGCATCATTAAAGCAAATTTTAACAATCACAATTTTGTCGTTTTTGACCAAGCCATAGATAGGGATTTTAACCATTCTGTTCAGGACGAATGAATGGCAGATATCTCTGATGCCTTGTAACTAAGGTTACGTCAATTACCGACATTTCGAAAAACAATGAGTCAATTATTAAGATTCGACGAACTTTCGTTATCACAAGAAGTTCAACAAGCGGTAGCAGATATGGGTTTTGAGACAGCATCTCCAATCCAATCTGAGGCAATTCCATTCATTCTTGAAGGTCGCGATGTAATCGGGCAGGCGCAAACAGGTACAGGTAAAACAGCTGCTTTTGGTATCCCATTAGTAGAAAAGGTAGTTCCTTTCGAAAAGGTAGTTCAAGGTTTGGTTCTTTGTCCTACTCGTGAGTTGGCTGTTCAGGTAACAGAAGAATTAAAGAAACTTGCAAAACATAAAAAAGGCGTTTGGGTAACTACAGTATATGGTGGTGATTCAATCGAGCGTCAAATCAAATCTTTGAAAGCAGGTGCAAACATTGTAGTTGGTACGCCTGGTCGTGTTATCGATTTGATTGAGCGTCGTGCTTTAAAATTAGAAAATGTAAGTAAAGTAGTACTCGACGAAGCCGATGAAATGTTAGACATGGGCTTTAGAGAGGATATCGAAAGTATCTTACAAGAAACTCCAGAAGAACGTCAAACAATTTTCTTCTCAGCAACTATGTCAAAGCCTATCATGGCATTGACAACTCGCTACCAAAATGATCCAAAATTGGTGAAAGTTGTTAAAAATGAAATTACTAACTCTAATATCGAACAGCTTTACTATGATGTAAAAGGCAAAGCGAAAATGGAGGTAATGACTCGTTTGATGGATTTTTATTCAGTAAAACTATCATTGGTATTCTGTAATCAGAAGAAAAGAGTTGATGAAGTTGTAGAAGAATTACAATTGCGTGGTTATGCTGCCGAAGGTCTTCATGGCGATTTACGTCAGGCTCAGCGTACTAATGTTATGTCTAAATTCCGTTCGGGTGTTGTAAACGTATTGGTTGCAACAGACGTAGCGGCTCGTGGTTTGGATGTAGACGACGTAGATGCTGTATTCAATTATGATGTGCCTTTAGACGAAGAATATTATGTACACCGTATTGGTCGTACTGGTCGTGCTGGCAAATCTGGTAAAGCCTTTACCTTGATTGTTGGTGCCGAACGTAATCGTCTTCGTGAGATTATGAACTACACTAAAGTAAAAATCGATAAAGGTGTTATTCCTTCTTTCTCTGATGTAGTTGGTGTGAAGAAAGGTATGTTTATCGACCGTGTTCGTACTGCTATCGAGGATGGAGACTTGGAATTGTTCGAAGATGTGTTGCAAGCATTACATCACTCAGGCTACTCTACCGAGCAAGTTGTGTCGGCTTTGGTAAAAATGAATATGGGTATTACCAAAAACGAGTTTGCTGACGAAAACCTAAGTGGTGAGTCAGACCGTCGTGATCGTTACAACAATAGAGACCGTGATAACAGCGGCCGTCGTGGCGAAGGTCGTTTTGACAGAGGTGGTCGTGATGACCGCCGTGGAGGACGTTTTGAACGTGGCGATAGAGATAGAGACAGAGGTGGTCGTTCGGAAGATAGAGGTCCTCGTTCAGACAAACAAGGTCGTCCTTATCGTCGTGATGCCAATATGGTAAGAATGTTTGTTAATATTGGCTTTAACGAGAAAATCTCCCCAGCTAATATCGTAGGCGCATTTGCGGGCGAATCGGGTATACCTGGTAACGTTCTTGGCCAAATCGATATTTTTGACAAATATTCATTTGTTGATGTTCCAAAAGAATTCGCAAACACAGTTTTGAATCGTATGGAAGGAGCTTCAATTAAAGGTAAGAAAGTAAACGTAGAAATAGCAAAGCCAAATAACTAAGCATTGCCAAGTTTATTCAAAAGGCCACCGTTTTAACGGTGGCCTTTTTTTGTTTCTATTATCTATACTAGTGTTAATTTTTGATTAGATAAAATATGGTTATTTTACTCAAAATTATTAATATTTCAATAAGAAAGTGCGCTTTATTGCATTTTAACCAACTAATGAAACTCAAAATATTAAAGCTTTTATAAGGTATGATTGATGAGTATTTGATTGTTTGGTAAAATAGAATAGTTGTAGAATAACAAATGGCAATTGCATAATTAAGTAAAATTTTGTTTTGTGATAAGTATAAATACTCATCGTTTTGTTAGATAAGAAAACAGTATTGAATGTAGACGATTGGCACAAAACAGTCGATTTGTTTTGATGAAATGTCTATTTAGCTTCTAAAAATAGAGTTATATTTATAATAAAACATATAATATATTGTATTTTTTAAACAATTTTAAATAAGTGGTATATAAATTATTGTTAAACTAATTGTTAATGTATAATTTCACTTCGATTTCAGTAATCAGACACATACAAAATCAAACTAAAGTCAGTTTTAATCATCAACAATTTATATTCCGTAAACCGCATGAAAGATAGAATTCTATAACATGCTTCAAAAAAAACTTTGAGCCAAGTAAGTGCTCTGAAGTAAGCTAACATGTATCACCTTAACTGTTACAGCAGCTTCACAATTTATCTGATATTATCGACGAGCAATTTCAGTCTTTGAAACACATCCAAAGATTCCTTAACCTGTTTTGTTTCTGAAGGTAGTATCATACTCAAGCATAAATATTATCCGACCAGCTTATCCATTCATTTTTTGGAGACAGTTGTCTCTTCTCGATGTTTTCGAGCGGATGTTATTTTTGGTCATTATTCACATTTGGATTTAGTTTTAATAAATATAAATCAACAATTGTCAGGTAAAAACGTCAACAAGTAAAACCCCTCTATTGCATGAAAAAGAGATTTCTACTTACCATGCTGTTAGTATTTTCTGCGAGCATAATCTTTGCTCAAAGTAAAATAACAGGTAAAGTCACAATGGCCGAAAATGGTTCGGATCTTCCGGGAGTTAGTGTATCTGTAAAGGGTACTACCCGTGGTACTACTTCATCATCGAATGGTAATTATACCATCAATGCCTCTCCAAACGAGACCTTAGTTTTTACATTTGTAGGTTTCAAACCACTTTCTGTAAAAGTTGGTAATCGCTCAGTTATCGACGTTCAGTTAGAATCAGATGTTTCTGAATTGAGCGAAGTTGTTGTAATGGGTTATGGTACACAAAGCAAAAAAGTGATTACAGGTGCTGTAACTTCTGTTTCGGGTAAAGAAATTGCAACTCAGCCGGTTCAGTCGTTCGACCAAGGCTTACAAGGTCGTGTTTCTGGGGTTAACATCACAACACCCAACGGTGTATTGAACAACGCTCCAGTAATTCGTGTACGTGGTACATCATCAATCAACCAAAGCTCGTCACCTTTGATTGTAATTGATGGAATGCCAATCAACTCAGGTGATGTGTCTGCGGGTGGTTATACAGTAAACAACCCTCTAGGAGATATTAACCCATCTGATATTGAATCAGTTGAGATTTTGAAGGATGCTTCTGCAACCGCTATTTATGGTTCAAGAGCAGCAGCTGGTGTAATGTTGATTACCACTAAAAAAGGTAAAGAAGGTAAAGCGAAGTTGAGTTATGATACATGGGTTGGAGCAACCGAGACATTTAGAAGATTCAAAATGTTGGACGCTCAGCAATTTATGGATATGAAAAATGAGGCTTCTCGTAACGCAGGTTTGGCAGATCAGTTCTTCCCTTCGTACAATGCTGATGGTAGCTTAGTAAACACAAACTGGTATGACTATATATATCAAACTGGTATTTCTCAAAGCCATAACTTGAGCTTGAATGGTGGAAATAAAGATACAAAATATTCTTTCTCGGTTGGTTACACAGATCAGAATGGTATGTTAAAGAAAAATACCTTCAGTCGTATGACAGGTCGTATGAATGTTTCTCATCGTTTGACTGACTATATCACAATTGGATCAAACATTACATACGCAAATTCATTTAACCAATCTCCAAATACTGGTACGACTGGTGCTTTCTCAACGGGTGGTTTAGGTCGTTTGCCTTTGGTATTGGCACCAAACGTAGCACCATACAATGCTGATGGGTCGTATAATATCAACAGATCTGCAAACAATTTAGGTCTTGGAGCTAACAAAGTTGGCCCTGGTGGTTACTACAACCCACTTCCTGATTTGGATTTGAGTAAATTTACTTCTGAGAATGCTCACTTGATTGCTAATATTTTTGCTGATATTAAGTTGTACAAAGGTTTAGTTTTCAGAACTTCTTATGGTATGGACAATACTCAGATTGAGGATATTCAGTTTTTGAACCCAATCCATGGCGAAGCTGGTACTACAAATGGTTCTGCTACTAACTACTTAACAAATATCAAACAGTGGAACTGGCAAAACTATTTAACTTATGATTTCAATTTTGATAAAAACAACTTCACACTTGTGGTTGGTACAGAAGCTCAAAAATTTGTAATCAATAGATGGGGTGCAAGCCGTAATAATGTTTCAGATCCATTCTTTACTTCATTCCAAGGAAGTTTTGTAAACAATGTTAACGGAGGAAGTAACTATCAGTCTCAAAATGGATTGTTGTCTTACTTTGGTCGTTTGAACTATGACTTCGATAAAAAATATCTGGCTTCATTTACTTTGCGTAGCGATGGATACTCAGCGTATGCAACTGGTAACAAATGGGGTACCTTCCCAGGGGCTTCATTAGGATGGCGTTTATCTGAAGAAGGTTTCTGGAAAGGTTCTGCTATTAGCAATACTATCAACGAGTTGAAATTGCGTGCTAGCTGGGGTCGTGTAGGTAATACTGGTGTAAGTGATTTTGCTTCTTTGAGCTTGTTTGGTTCTGGTTTATATGGTTCAACTCCAACCTGGGCATTTGCTCAAGCAGGAAACCCTAACTTGAGATGGGAGCAAAGTACAAAAGTTGACGTAGGTATCAGCTACGGTTTGTTTAAAGACCGTATCACTGGTGAGTTAAACTATTATCAAAATGACATTACAGACCTAGTTTTGGCTGAGCCTCAAGCACCATCAAGAGGTATTCCAAACAACTCAATCAATACAAACGTTGGTTCGATGGTAAACAAAGGTTTTGAATTTACTTTGAATGCTTTGGTTTTGGAGAAAAAAGATTTTACTTGGAATGCTAACTTCAATATTTCTACCAACACTAACAAAGTATTAGCATTGGCTAACAATAACGCTGATATTATTGCACAAACAGGTGGTTTGGAAAGCTCAAACATTGTACGTGTAGGATATCCAGTAGGTAGTATTTTCGTAATCGAAACAAGAGGCGTAAACCCAGCAAACGGTCAACGTATTTTTGTGAATGCTAAAGGCGAGGAGGTACAATACAATCACGCTGCAAGCAGCAGTAATAGATGGACTTATGTAAAAGACGGTTCTGTTGCACCTGCAATTACAGGTTCAGACCGAGTTGTTTGGGGAACAGGTATGCCAACTTTCTTCGGAGGTTTGGACAATACTTTCAAATATAAGCAATTTGATTTAGGAATTTTCATGCAGTTCTCAGGTGGTAACTACATCTACAATGGTACTAAAGCTGGTTTGCGTGACCAACGTGCATGGAACAACCATACAGATGTTTTGAATCGTTGGCAAAAAGCTGGAGATGTTACGAATATCCCACGTTTGGTATTTGGTGATAACATTTCTAACGGTTCGGCAAACCCTATTTCTGAGAACGTTGAGAAAGGTGACTTCTTGCGTATGCGTAACATCTCTTTGGGTTACACTTTCAAGAAAGGTTTGTTAGAAAAAGCTAAGATTTCTAGCGCAAGATTGTATGCTCAAGTTCAAAATGCATTCTTGATTACTGGTTACACTGGTGCTGACCCTGAAATCTCAACTAACCGTGGTTCGAACATCGCTCCAGGTGTTGACCGTAACTCTACGCCACAAGCGCGTACTTACACTGTAGGTCTTTCGGTTAATTTCTAATTTTAAATTGATTATACGATGAAAAAATATATAAACGTAGCTTTTAAAAATGTAGGGAAGACACTCAAAGTATCAGTGGCTGCTCTCATGATGTTGACGGTAACGGTTTCTTGTACAGAAAAAGAACTACTTGAACCAACACCTATTACTGCATTGTCTGATTTGCAGGCTTTTACAACACCTGATCGTGTGTTAGCTCAAGTATATGGTTTGTATGCAAGTGCAAAGTCTGGTCAGTTATATGGAGGTCGTTATTTAATTTATAACGAAATCCGTGGAGAAAACTGGCTAAACGTTACGTCTAACGGTGTAACAGGTTTACAAACTTGGAACCATACCAACAACTCGTCTTCAAACGAGCCAACAAACATGTGGAATGCAGCCTACCTTGCCATAAACCGTGCAAATTTGTTTATGGAAGGTTTGGACAAAAATCCAAATGTAGTAGATGCAACAACAGCTTCTCAGTATAAAGCTGAAGCAAGGTTTGTAAGAGCATTGACCTACTATGCTTTGGTAAATACCTATGCTCAACCTTTCAACAAAGATGCAGGTGCTAGCCTTGGTGTACCTTTGCGTTTGAAGGGTGAAGTGGGTAGCGGAAACAACAATTTGAAAAGAAGTACAGTAGCTGAGGTATATGCTCAAATTTTGGAGGATTTGAACTTTGCAGAACAAAATTTGCCTTCTTCTTATACAACAGCTTTGTTGAACACAACCCGCGCTCATAAAAATACTGCTATTGCATTGAAGACTCGTATCTACTTGCAAATGAGCAGATGGAGCGATGTGGTTACAGAAGCAAATAAAATTGTTTCGGCTGCAGCTCCTTTCAGAGCGTCGACAGGTGTAGCAAATGCGCTTCAAGCAAATATTGCTTCGGTTTTTGCCGCTCCATATACTACCGTAGAGTCTGTATTCTCATTCCCAATGGGCGATAACGACCTTCCAGGTACTCAAAATGGTTTGCATAGCTATTATGTTCCTGTAACTGGTATTGGTGATTACTCGCTGAACCCAGCGGGTGTTGTAGGAAATCCAGCATTTTTAGCAACCGATGCACGTAGAACTAGCTTCATCAAAAACGATATTACTGGTGATGGTGGTCGTATTC
Organism: Flectobacillus sp.; assembly: GCF_049240685.1. NCBI lineage: Bacteria > Pseudomonadati > Bacteroidota > Cytophagia > Cytophagales > Flectobacillaceae > Flectobacillus > Flectobacillus sp. Next base: position 11,499 of record NZ_JBMLSD010000193.1, on the reverse strand, counting down.
GTTTGCTTAAGTTCCCAACTGGCCCTGTTCACAAAGATTTCGTTCCTGTAATTCGTTACTCTGAAGTATTGTTGAACTTGGCTGAAGCAAAAGCTCGTTTGGCTGGCGCAGCTGTAGATGCTTCGGCGTTGACATTGTTGAACGCTGTTCGTGGCCGTTCTACTACTGCCTATGCTGCTGCTGATTTCACTTCGGGAACAGCTTTAGTTAATGCAATCTTGACAGAGAGAAATATCGAGTTCTTAGGTGAAGGATTCCGCTCTATCGATTTACAACGTAATATGTTAGCGCTTCCTGCAAAACCAACTGTTGCTGCGATTCCAACTAGCTCGCCAGCTTATATTTGGCCAATTCCTCAGACAGAGATTAACGTTAATAAAGATTGTTTACCAAACCCATAATTTGGTAAGTGTTATTACAAAAGAGGTTATCCGAAAGGGTAGCCTCTTTTATTTTGTAGATAAATGAACAGATTTTGGCTCATTCTTAAAACCAATTATCACAAAATCATTTTTTCCTTTTCATATTTGTAAGAAATTCACCCTTTCAAATAAAAACTAAATTTATGAAAAAACTTCATCGATTATTGAGTGCGCTTGCGCTCTTAAGCTTATTCTTTCCTGCTGTAGCTCAGCAATCTATTAATTGGAGTAAAGGAGGGAGCGATTATACCACGCTTGAAGGCAATCAGATTGTTCGTGTAAATCCAATTACAGGACAAAAAGATGTGGTAATTGCTAAAAACTTACTTACTCCGAAAGGCTCGTCCGAAGAGCTAAACATTAGAAGTTATAGCTTCTCCGAAGACAACTCGAAGGTACTGATTTATACCAACACAAAAAGAGTATGGCGTTTGGATACCAAAGGAGATTACTGGATATTAGACCTCAAAACCAACCAACTTTCACAACTAGGGAAAGGATTTGATGCCTCTTCTTTAATGTTTGCTAAAATTTCACCAGATAGTAAGTCGGTGGCTTATGTATATAAAAACAATATCTATGCTGAAAATATCGCAACACATAAAATCTCGGCACTGACAAAAGATGGTACTAAAAAGTTGATTAACGGTACCTTTGACTGGGCTTATGAGGAAGAGTTTTTTTGTAGAGATGGTTTTCGCTGGAGTCCCGATAGTAAATCTATCGCTTATTGGCAATTGGATGCAAATACCATTCGAGATTTTTACATGATTAATAATACAGATTCTGTTTATTCTAAAATTGTTCCTGTAGAATATCCCAAAGCAGGTCAGACTCCTTCTGCGTGTAGAATAGGAGTAGTATCCTTGGCAACAACTCAAACTAAGTGGATGAAAATTCCGGGAGCTTCTAATAATAATTACATTCCTAAAATGGAGTGGATTCCTAATTCAAACAAATTGATTATTCAGCAATTAAATCGTAAGCAGAATGTTTCGACCTTGTTTGTTGCCGAGGCTCAAACCGCTGTAACTAGCCCTATTTACAAAGAAACCGATGAGGCTTGGGTGGAGTTCAATAACCGCTCGGGCGAGAGTATTGGTTGGGATTGGTTAGATAATGGTAAGGCGTTTTTGTGGGTATCCGAAAAAGACGGTTGGAATCATATTTATAAAGTCACTTTAGAGGGTAAAGAACAATTACTTACGCCTGGCGAATTTGATGTGATTGATATTTTGAGTTATAGCGAGCAAAATAATAAAGTCTACTTTACCGCTTCGCCCGATAACCCGCGTCAGCGTTATTTATATAGTACAACTTTGGACGGAAAAGGCCAACATGTTCGTGTGACACCTATGTCACAAGCAGGAACGCACTCGTATGAGATTTCTCCAGATCAAAAAATGGCATTTCATTCCTTTAATTCAAGCCAAATTAGCCGTATGAGTGAGGTTGTGAACTTACCAGACCATAGTGTAGCAGGAGGTAAAGAGGGGATAGAAGCCAAACTTTCAAAGGTACGTTTAGCTCAACGACCAATCGAATTCTTTGATATTCCAATAGAAGGAGGGGTAAAACTGAGCGCTTGGATGGTAAAACCTGCCAATTTTGATTCTACCAAAAAATATCCTGTTGTTTTTTATGTGTACACCGAACCAGCAGGAGCTACCACAAAAGACGAATACTATACTGGACGTAATAACTTATACCAAGGCGATATGGGTAAAGATGGGTATATCTATGTATCTATCGATGGCCGAGGTACTCCACTTCCCAAAGGTCGTGCGTGGCGCAAGGCCATTTACCGCAAAATTGGACAAATCAATATTGCCGATCAAGCTGCAGGAGCCAGCTATTTGTTAAAAAGACCCTATATCGATAGCTCACGCGTGGCAGTATGGGGTTGGAGTGGAGGAGGTTCTACCACACTCAATCTGTTGTTTCAGTATCCACAAATTTACAAAACGGGTATTGCTGTGGCAGCAGTAGGCAACCAGTTGACTTACGATAACATTTATCAAGAGCGTTATATGGGATTGCCACAAGAAAATAGAGAAGATTTTGTGAATGGTTCGCCGATTACTCATGCCAAAAATCTGCAAGGCCACTTACTATATATTCATGGAACAGGCGATGATAATGTGCATTATCAAAATGCCGAAATGTTGTTGAATGAGCTTATTAAATACAACAAACAATTCGAATTTATGGCCTATCCAAATCGCTCTCATGGAATTAGTGAAGGAGAAGGTACAGGCAAACACCTCTCTACCTTATACACCAACTATTTAAGAAAATATTGCCCTCCGGGAGGAAAATAAGGGCTAAGTGCACGAATATTTGAATATTAACCTGTTTTACACCTATAAATTTTATCTTCAATTACCAAAAAAAGCTCAAAAACTACAGTTTATCGAAATTTTTGCCTTAATACAAACCGATTTGTTAAGTTTGTCCCAATTATGTTTGACAAACACCTCGTCATAACTCTTACAATAGCATTAGATTACAATAGATATAGATAAGCAACCTGACCACTTTTATAATAATTTTTCGGTTTTTTTCCGAAATACCTAACCGCTCTTATTTTCTATAATAAAACAAAACCACAGAAACTTTGACCATTAGATAAGATTGGCACTTTAGTTGTGGGTTAATCAATAATATATAGTAGTTTGCGTAGAATAAATAGTACTAATTTTTGGGTAGCTTATTTTAATTTATACCATTATTGTACCACACTAACACAACTGATTTATTTCTTGTGTTTTATGCTCATCGCCAACTCAATAACTGCATAAAATCTCTCTAACACGATGAAAATTTGTCAAAGTTCCTATCGCTCAGAAGCTTGGGAGAGTGTACGAATCGATGAAGGTTTCTCTTCAGAAAACGCTCAATTGGTATTAGTATTTGGAGAACGTAAACTTTTCGAGCAATTGGAGGTTTATTCTAAGGTACGCAATGATTTTCCTAAGGCTGAAATTGTCATCAATTCAACCGCTGGAGAGATTTTTGATGCTGGAATAGAAACTCAATCCATCGTTGTGACTGGAATCGAATTTGGGGAGACTGCCATCAAAACTACCGAAATCGATATAAAGGATACCAATGAAAGCTATCAGGCGGCCTGTCAAATCGTGGCGGCGCTGCAAGCGGATGATTTGGTACACATTATGGTAATTTCTGATGGTGGTGTTGTAAATGGGAGTGCACTAGTAAGAGCCTTAAACGAAAATACGGCTGCGCATGTAACCGTTACGGGTGGACTTGCTGGCGACGACGATCGTTTTGAGAAAACTTTGGTTGGATTAAATTCGGAGCCTTCTGAAGGAAAAATAATCGGCATTGGTTTTTACGGAAATAAATTAAGAATTGGTCATGGTACCATGGGCGGTTGGGATGTTTTTGGGCCAGAAAGAGAAATAACCAAATCTGAGTACAATGTGTTACATACCATTGGAGACAAACCTGCCTTGGAACTCTACAAGGAATATCTTGGCAAATACGCTAAAGATTTACCAGGGGCAGCTTTACTATTTCCTTTTTCTATGCGGGTAGATGCCGAATCCGCTCCTGTTGTAAGGACGATTCTTTCGATTGATGAAAAACAACAAAGTATGACTTTTGCGGGCGAAATTCCTAAGGGTGCTCTTATTCGCTTTATGAAAGCCAATTTTGATAATTTACTTGATGCCTCTTCCGAAGCAGCTGAGAATGCCCTTCAATCCTTATCTTTTAAACCAGAATTAGCCATTTTGATTAGTTGTGTTGGAAGAAGACTCGTATTGGGGTATCGAACAGAGGAGGAGGTAGAGGCAGCTCGCGAGGTTTTTGGACCCGAAACTTTTATTACAGGGTTTTATTCTTATGGTGAGATATCACCACTGATGGCCGAAGCAAAATGCGACCTTCATAACCAAACCATGACTATTACGACATTTACCGAGATTTGATATTTATGCAAAACGATCCATTACATAAACTTCTTTCAAAGCAAGTTCATCGCTTTCTTAATGCAGAAACTCAAGGACGCGAGGACGTTGCAAAATTTTTGAAAGTTGTTAGTGACTCTTACGTAAACTTTGATAGAGACAAAGAGCTTTTTGAACATTCTTCTTCGTTAAATGAAAAGGAATACGCGGAGATAAATATTCGATTAAAAGATGAAATAGCCCAACGAAAGCGTTCTGTGGAGAAATTGATCGAGGCTATTCACTCGCTTGAAACAGATAATGCAATGCCATCTTTTGATGCAGATAATTTGTTGTTGTTGGTAAATTACCTTCAGAAGCAAATTGATAACCGCAAAAAGATGGAAACTGAACTACGACAAGCTAAGGATGCCGCTGAAAAAGCAACGCAGGCAAAGTCGGAGTTTTTGTCGATGATGAGCCACGAGATTAGAACTCCTCTAAACGCAATCGTGGGAATGACCTATCTGATGCAACAAGAGGAATGTTCGCCTACTATGGCTGACAATTTAAAAACCCTTCAGTTTTCTACCGATAATCTCCATGTATTAATTAACGATATTTTGGATTTTAGTAAAATTGAGGCAGGTAAAGTAGATTTGGAAGCCACTCCGTTTGACTTTAAGCAATTGGTGTCTAATATCAAACGAGCCAATCAAGTGAAGGCTGAGGAAAAGGGTAATAGAATTCGCTTGATGGTAGACGACGATATCCCTGATTCGCTGATTGGCGATCCACTTCGTTTGGGACAGATTTTGTCAAATTTGGTGTCTAATGCGGTTAAGTTTACCATGAATGGTAATATTTCTTTGGAGATTTCATTGGTGAGTAAAACAGATGATGAGGCACAAATCTATGTTTCAGTGAAAGATTCGGGAATTGGTATCCCAGCCGATAAGCAAGAGCTGATTTTTGAACAGTTTACCCAAGCAAATTCTGAAACTACTCGCAAGTTTGGGGGTACTGGTCTAGGCTTAGTAATTACCAAAAAGCTCTTGGAACTTCATGGTAGTAAAATACAGCTAGAAAGTGAGGAGGGTAAAGGTGCTAAGTTTTATTTTACCCTAAAATTAAAAATAGGTAATGGTGTAAAAACTATTCAAACGCCAGTTCCTGAGAGTATCAATGAGGTCAGTTTGAAAGGCGTAAAGGTGCTCTTGGTGGAGGATTATCCTGTAAACGTAAAAGTGGCCTCGAAGTTTTTGACTCGTTGGGAAATCGATTTTGAAGTTGCCGAAAATGGTCTTATTGCCGTAGAAAAGTATAAGAACAACCATTATGATGTAATATTAATGGACTTACTAATGCCAGAAATGGATGGGTACACTGCCACGTTGCGTATTCGCGAATTAAATTCCAACATTCCAATTATTGCATTAACAGCCTCTGCAACACTAAACAATCAGGATAGAGCTTTTGAAGTGGGGATGAATGACTATGTGACAAAACCATTTAATCCAAAAGAGTTATTCCAAAAAATTGCGAAGTATAGCCATCGAGGATAGATTAATACTGCGAAGTTAGTCAGTAGGCTAAAGGCATTTAGCCCTAAACTAAAGAAAAAAAGAAATTGTATAAAATCTTTTGCCTAATGCCTACAGCATCAAAAAAGCGGTCGAAAATTAATTTTCGACCGCTTTTTTGATGAAAACTTGAAGGATATTGATAATCACAAACTATATTTTCGAGATGAATTTTGTTTAATAAAAAGTTATCAAATCATCCTAGCTTCAACAGTTGAACTGAATATGTCTTTATATCTTTTAAGAAGGAGTTGTAATCTTGGGCATTCTAGTTTTTATAGCATATTGAGTCGATTCATCAATTCAGATTTATTTGCTCGACTAATGGGAATTACTTTGTTGGCAATAACTAAATTATTTTCTTCAATGTCTACTATTTTATCGAGGTGTACAATAAACGACCGATGGACTCTTAAAAACTGCTTTCCTAATTTTTCTTCTAATGACTTCATCGTAGTGTGAATAATGTAAGCCTGCTTACTGGTATAAATTTTTACATAATCACCTATATTTTCTACAAATTGGATATCTGAATAGGGTAACCTAATATATCGGCCTTCATGTTTGATATAAATCTCGTTGTGCTGTTGTTGGGGGCTGTCTTTTTTTTGTCGTAAATCCAGAACTTTTTCTACAGCAAGATTGAATCGTGGACCAGTAATAGGCTTTTTCAAATAATCCGTTACTTGATATTGAAAAGCATCGTAGGCATATTCTATTTTTGACGTTGTCAAAATTACCTGGGTAGTTGTCGTCGTAATTTTTTCTAACAAATCAAATCCTGTCATTTCGGGCATTTCAACATCAAGCCATATCAAATCAATTTCGTTTTGTTCTAATACTTTCAAAGCTTGTTGGACGTTTTCGCAAATGGCTATCAATTCCAAAGCACTATGCTGTTCACAAAGCTTTTGTAATGATTTCCTTGCCATGACTTCGTCATCAACAATAATACATCGTAACTTCATTTTATTGGAGGTTTTGTAATCGTAGCAACTCTTTTTCTAAAACTGTATGTGATTGACCCAGTCCCGCGAGCAATTGTTCCACTCTTGCTTTGAGATCATAATAATCGGGTTTATCCAAAGACCTGCGCTCAATTTCTATGATTTGCTTTTCGAGCTGGGTAAGCCCAACCATTCCAAGCGTTGGTTTTAGCTTATGGGCTAATTTTTTCAGTTCAGTAAAGTTTTGTTGCTCGACTAATGGGGTCATATCCTTGAATTCGGGATAAACGTCGGATAAAAAGGTATCAAACATGTCAGCCTGATACTCAATATCTCCTTCATACATTTCGTCTAGGCGTTCGTAGTCGATAGGATTGTCGATTGCTGTTTCTTGTTGAGTTTTTGGTTCAGTTGTAATGATTGGTTTTATTTCATCAAAATCATCCTCAGTTTCGTGGGATGAAAGTTTACGATATTTTTGTAACATCTCAAATAATTGATTAGGTGCAAAGGGTTTTGGTAAAAAGTCGCTCATACCAACTGCCATAGCCTTCACTTTTTGGTCGAGCATAGCCGAGGCTGTAAGAGCCACAATCGGTATATGTTGGTTTGGGGTTTTGGTACTTCTAATAGCAATAGTGGCTTCGTAGCCGTCCATGTGTGGCATTTGAAGGTCCATGAAAATAACATCAAACTTATGTTTATTGGTTTGTTCAACGGCTTGTCGTCCATCCGATACTACAGTAAAATGACGGTTCCATTTATTCAACAAACTAGAAATATATTTTTGGTTCATGAGATTATCCTCTACCACCAAAATATGACCATTTTCAAAGTCTTTAGTTTCGGTTAGCTTACTACTCGGAGCAGGCGCCGTAATGATAATATTGTCACTTTTCTTATAAGGTAATGAGAAAATAAAGGTAGTACCCTTACCTTCTTCACTAGTGGCATGGATGTCGCCTCCTTGAAGTTCGATGAGTTCTTTTGTAATAGCCAAGCCAAGGCCTGTACCTTTGTGTTTGTGTCCTTGGTGATTGATTTGTTTGAATTTCTGGAAGATTAACTCCAATTTTTCTGGCGAAATACCAATACCCGAATCTGCTATCTGAAATTCAAGCATTACCTCATCTTTGGAGATTTCTTTTAGTTGACGAACGGTAATATTGATTTCTCCTTTTTCGGTAAACTTCTCGGCATTCCCGATGATATTTAGCAAAATCTGATTAAGTAGCAAGTCGTCACCTATATAAGTACCCTGTATTTTTGAGTCAATCATAACATTTACGTCGAGTGGACGATTGCCAATCTTGATTTCAAATACCTTCTGAACTGTCTTTAGTAATCCGACCAAATCGAATTCTTTGTGATTAACTTCGATTTTTCCTGCCTCAATTTTTGCCATATCCAACAGGTCCGAAATAAGGCTATGCAAGAAATCTGCCGAGCTTCTTAATATTTCGAGGTACTCTACTTGTTGGGAGGTTGGATGTGTATCAAAAAGGAGGTGAGCCATCCCAATAATCGCATTGAGTGGTGTTCGAATTTCGTGGCTCATATTAGCCAAAAACTGCTTTTCTGCTTGGCGTGCATCTTCGGCAATTTGCTTGGCTAGACTTAATTCTTGCTCTAGGGTTTTGCGTTCAGTCAAGTCATAATGAATACCAATCGAGCCTACAGTCACCCCGTGCTCATCAATAATTGGGGCACCACTGATTAGAGTCCAAAGAATTTCTCCATCTTTTTTCAAGATAGGTAATTCATAAGAGCTACTTCCTCCAATCTTTCGAAGGTTTTGTTGTTCTTCTATAATTTTGGTAAATTCTTCTGGTAGAAAAAGCCTCATGGCATTCTTACCCAAAAGTTCGGCTTCGGAGTAGCCTACCATTTTACAAAATTTATCATAAGCCCTTATGATGGTTTGGTCATTGTCTACTTCGAGTAAGCCCAATTCCATATTATTCATGATGCCTCGATACTTTTCTTCACTCTTTCGAATGGTTTCTTGGGCATTATGAATATCTGTTACATCATTGTATCGCCATAGGTGACCGGTGTAGTGGTTGTCTATGAATATAGGAATATAATCTCTTTCTAACACTCGTCCGTTGGCGGTATGAATTTTCTCGTTTACAACAAGTTTTTGTTCTTCTACCAACTTATTTACTGTAGCAACAAACTCCTCTGGCTCTTTAAAAAAGGTTTTTAAATCTTGCAAAGTATTTTCACAGTCGATTCCAATAAGGGTGTCTGGATTTACCTTAAGACCTAAAATATCACAAAGGAATTCGTTTACAAGGATGATTTTCCGATTTTCGTCCTCTACCAAGATTCCCGATTGCATGTTGGTTATCAGGGTAGATAGCCGTATTTGTGTGCTTTTTAATACTTCCTCCGTTGATTTGCGGTCTGTAATATCACGTGCCACAGCCACCAATTCACTGATTTCACCCTTCTCCAGCATAAGTCGAACTGTTTGTCCAATCCAAACGATGTGTCCATCTTTGTGAAAAACTGGGAATTCATTATAGGTACTTTCTTTCTTCGATTGAATCATATCGAGATAGAAATTTACCAAATTTTCGCGGTGGTCGGGAAGTACCAACTCTGTAAAGTGCCTTCCAACAATTTCAGATTCCAAATAACCTAGCCGTTGTTCGACGATAGGGTTAACAAAAGTAAAGAAACCATCAGGTGAAATTTTGTAAATAATATCCTGAACAGATTCGATGAGCTGTTTATATCGGATTTCACTTTTGCTAAGTTCAGAAACCTTTTCATTGATTTGAACTTCTAGTCGCTGATTAAGTCTAATCAAGTTTTGATTTGACTCAAAAAGCTCCATAGCCTTCTCCTCCAAGATTGTTTCGGCTTGGATTCGAGCGGCTCGTTCACGCTCAAGTTTCTTTTTTAGAAGCTCAATTTCGTTAGTATTCATTTATTTAGCTATAATTTCAAAACGTACCTTACTGCCTTCATCGTTGAGTTGCGAAATATGAATATCTGCTTTTTGTTGATAATAATCCAAGCAGGCTAGTAATAGTCCATGTGCAAAATCTCCCATTCGGCGGTCAGAATGGTAGATCAACACGAAATGCGTATCGTTTATCTTTTCTACATCAAAATGGGGTAATTCGGCGTCGGGATAAAGTTTGTGGACTTCTACATGGATGTAATTATCTATTCCTTCAATCAACTCAAAGGCGTTATTGGCACCTTGGATAAAGTGGTTATAATTCTTGGCTAAAACAGGGAAAAGATATTGCCCAAATTCTCTCAACAGGTTGGACGTTGGAATGCCAGTGCGCTCATGTAATCCAGTTATAAGTTTCACCATTTCGGAGTGCTCATACGTTCCTACAGAGGTGTATACACCCTTTGAAGGTAAATCACTATTTTCGATGAGTTGATTGACTAACTCATAACCGAAATGATTTTCTACCATTTCAAGAAAATTTGTAAAAACTATACCTTTCATAAGTGGATTAAAATATAATCAGGTTAAAATTCATTCAAGCAATCAGCGCTAGACGTTGTGTCCAAATTATTAACAAGAAAATCTGAACTGAGAGTATTGCATTTTCTTTATATACAATAAAATCAATTTGAATTGTTTTTTGGGTATTCTGAATCAATTTCATAATTACGCAAAAAGAGCGCACTAAGTTTTCAGAGAATTATGCAAAAATATATCAATATTTTCTTATAAAACATTTTGATAACGATAGCCATAATCGATTTTATGCAAATCTTTTTTCCTGAACTTTACAAAACCAAAAACAGTTTGAATCCTCAAGAAACCACCCTTAGGCAGTGGACTGGCTGTTGTCCGACATCTATTTATGGGTTCATTACTAACAAAGTGATATCTATAGACACATATAAGCCTTTTACTTGAAGTTTATTGTCAAAATGATTCAGGCATAAGTTCTCTTATGAGGAGCATAGAAAAGATGATTCTGCTTCAAATTCAGAATGTATTTCGAATCAAAGGTTTCAACAATTTGGCAATAGTCTTTAAAAGAAATCACTAGCAAAAATCGTGCATCTTATTGTTATTTTGGCTACTTTATTCGCTTTTGATTACAATTTATTGATTTTTGACAATGAAAGTATTGAAATTATATGTATATACAAATATTTGGAGCAAAATACTTCGTCATCAACAAGTTTTTAGGCTATTTGCCTAAAATTTTAAACATAGTTAAGTTAGTGGGCAAAATAGAATTTAATTTTTGTGCCAAAGGCATTCAGGTATCAGCTTTCGGCGGTGGGCTTTGGAAAAAAGCATAGCTGTGGTCAATAAAAACATTTTAACACTCTTTGCCTGTTGCCTTGTCCCTAAACACCTAACTTAAATATTATTCTGCTCGATTACTTAAATAATTACACAAAATTAGGCTTGAGTTGTTTTAGGCAACAGGCACAAGTTTCAAATTTTTTTGAATCGTTTTGTCCAAAGTTGACCGCCTTGCGCACATACCTATAAAGCTCAATAGTTAATTTTAAGTTTTTAGGCAATAGCCTATAGGTATTAAGCAGTAAGCTAAATAAAAACGACGCTTTTATGAAATGATGAAGACCTTCTGCCAAATGCAAATGGCATACAGCCTAAAGCTGAGTACCTAAATCT
>NZ_JBMLSD010000192.1:3379-28381 GCF_049240685.1 Flectobacillus sp. | reverse complement strand
AATTGATGTTACCCCGCTGATTCAAGTTTAAAAACTTAGAACAATAAATCAAGTGTAGTCTCCGAGCGCATCACCAGCACAGCCAATATTTCAGTATATTCAGTTTGTGCAAGGTCGCAGTCGGAGACTGCTCTTTATTTGGCGTTCCAAGTTCTTAAACTTGAAGGAGCGAGTTTGGTAGATGTTTTTTTGATACTTCACCAACATATTTTTTGTAAAGGGTCATTGTATCGGTAACCATCTACCAAAACTATAGCTATCACCCCACGCTGTTGTTCTGTAAGCGCCTACTCTGGTATTAGCTTTGGATAAAATTTCCGCCTTTTATCAAAGGTTGTACGTTATGGTCATTAAGAAATTTCTTGGAGCACCAGGAAAGGCTCGTAGGTAATCGTAACCCCCTACCCAATGAGTTTTGTTGGTTAGGTTATTCAAATTCAACTGGAGTCTTACTTTTTTTAGATTGTAATAAATACCTGCGTTCCATAATTGATAAGCTGGAAATACAGAGGGCTGCGTACCTACATCGAAAATGGAGCCATATCGATCGGCTACGTAGTTAGTACCCAAACCAATCCCTAAACCCGATAAGCTTCCTTTATGAATGGTGTATTTTGTCCAAATATTTCCTTGATGTCTTGGGGCATTGGGCTTTTGTCGACCAACATCAGATTCAGTTGTACTTTTCGTAATTTTGGCATCATTAAAAGCATAATTAGCAGTGATTGTCCAGTATGGTGCTATATAGCCGATTACATCGAGCTCCACACCTTTTGATACTTCCTCTCCTATCTGAACCATTTTGTCGGGGTTTCCAGCTTCTCCTGCATTGTAGAGTTGTCCTTTTACCAACAAATGATAAAACGCTGTTGAAACTACCAAACGCTTATCAAGCCACTCAGACTTTGCTCCAACTTCATAGAGGCGACTAATCAATGGGTCGAATGGGCCGCCTGCTAATGGATTACTAATCACCGAAGCGGTTTGTGGCTGATAGCCGTTTACGTATGTACCATATAGGTTAATGTGTTGATTGGCGCTATATACCAACCCTACTCGAGGCAGAAAAGCGTGTTGGGTTACCTCTGTGGCATTTGTCGTATTATAGGCTACTATATCGGTAAAATAATCTTGTCGAAGACCAAGTAAGGCTTGAAATCTGCCAAGTTGAATCTGATCTTGCAAATAAACGCCTTGTGTTTTTAAAAATTCAGGATCGTAATTGACTACCGTATAAAAATATTTTGACATGTCCCGAAATACATAAGGGTTACTTGCTGTCAAATCAAAGTGAGGTACATTTGGTACAGGATTACCGTTGGCATCTAATAAATACCTACTCGCTTGCGCTGGATTATAGGTATTGATAGCGCCAGTGTTTGTTGCATTCCTATATCCTCTAGCCTGTAATTGTGAGCCGCCCGGCATCAGCTCTTGTTGGGCGTAATCATAACCTAGTAATAGTTTGTGCTTTAATAAACCCGTTTTTAGTTCGTAATTAAAATAACCAGTAAAATTATCGGCATTGTAGGTTCTTTTTCTAATAAATACTTGCATTTCGACTTGAGAAGGGATTACAGCACCCTTCCCATCTTTGGCATAGGTATTGGCAGAGCGATGTTCGAGCAAATCTTCGCTGTAATTACTGTGCATAAACGAGGCATTAAAGGTTAATTTATCCCCTATTTTTTGAGAAAAACCCAAGGTAAAATTGTAGGTTTCTTCTTTCAGATAATCGTTTACACTATTCAGAGAGGTTTTGATAGAAGTAGAATACAAATCACCATTTCCCAAGGCAGACTGCCCTCTGTCGAGTCGGCCTTCCGAAGTTTGAATTACCAAATCAGCATTAATTCTGGTGTTTTTGCTCGGCAAAAATGACAAACTTGGTGCAATAATCAAGTTTTTATCGTATTGCATATTTCGGAAAGATCCAGAATTTTCGTAGCCCAAATTGATACGATAAAGCACTGTTTTATCTTGAGTCAGGGGGCCTGTAAAATCCGCCAATGCTCTTAGTGTATTAAAACTGCCAAAGGTGGTCGATATAGACTGCGATTTTTCGTCCAAAGGCTTTTTGGTCACACGATTGATTGTCCCACCGGCTGAGGCATTCCCAAATAAAGCAGAGGCTGGCCCTTTTATAACCTCTACCCTTTCGATGTGTGGAATCAACTGTTGCTTCCAAAAACTAGTAAAGGCTCGTTGTCCATTTACTAAAATGGATGAATTTTGTCCACCTTGTATTCTATGTCCACGGACAGTTAAATCGTTATAAAACGAAAACTGAGTTACGCCACTCATATTTTTAATCACATCATTCAAGCGAAATGCGGCTTGATCTAATATGAGTTCTTTGGTTACATAGCTAATACTTTGTGGTACATCTTTTAACGCTGTGGCAGATTTAGTTCCAATAAATGACACAGAATTTTTATATTCGGTTTCTTTACGACCAAGTACCTCAATCGTTTGGAGTTGCTCAGAGGTTTCTGAGAGTACTACATCTATCGCCGTAGTACTATGCTGCTCAACAGACACATCCTTGAATAAGGGTTCAAAGCCTACAAATGAAAATTTTAGGGTATAACGTCCTGCAACAATATTGTCAATTTTGAACTTACCATCCGAGTCGGTCAACACGCCCTTCGTTGATTTCAAAACTGCTATCGTTACCCCTGCCATTGGCTCTCTTTTCGAATTATAAACGATTCCAGAAATGTTTTGTGAAAATGCCTTTTGTAAAAACAATAGGTAAATGAGGAGTAAAAAGTAATGTTTTTTCATTTTTATTTAGTCTAATTATAAATAACTACCCAAAGTTGACCAAAAAGAAAACATTAGACAAGTGTTATTTAGATTTATTCTAAATAAACATCGAAGGATAATATTTTTTCTAAGATGTATACAAAAAAACCTCAAACGACGATAAAAATCGTCATTTGAGGAGTTTTAGAGATTCAAAATATAAGTTGAAAGAGATTTTCAAGTTAGAATACACAACAACTTTTAGTGGTCAGGCAATAGGATTTGGTTTAAGGCTAAATACTTAAATTTTATTTTGTCCTCCTACTTCATTTGACGCTTGCTGACTTTGTTTTACCCAATAAAACAAAGGTGGAATTAAAAGCGGTGTAAAAATAAGCGTACTTAGGAGACCGCCAATAATTACCGTAGCCAAGGGTCTTTGTACATCGGAACCTATACCCGTAGAAACGGCCGCAGGTATCAAACCCAAGATAGCTAAAACCAAAATTGAAAGAATAGCCCTTAGCTGCTCTTTAGCTACAGCATTGATAGCCAATTGATTGACTTGACTATTTAGAACAGCTCGATTAAGAGCAGAGACTAAAATTACCCCAGCCATTACCGAAATTCCAAAAATTGAAACAAACCCAACTCCACCCGAAACATTGAAGTAGTAACCTCTTAGTAACAAAGCCGAAATACCACCTGCCAAAGCAAACAAGATACATGACATGGTAATGAGAGTGTCCTGCAAATTGTGGTACAACAAAAACAACAATCCAAACACTAATACGATGGTTAAGGGAATCGTGAGGGCCAACTGCTTGCCTGCACGCTCTAAGTTTTCGTATTGCCCGCCATAAATGACCTCATAACCTTTTGGAACGTTTACTCCTTGTTCAATTTTACTCTTTAATTCTTTTACAAAACCACCTTGGTCACGCCCTCTTATATTGGTTCGGACAGTAATCATCCGCTTATTGTTGTATCGATAAATATTGGTTTGTCCAGCTACAAAACGAATATCAGCTAAATCACTCATTGGAATAAGCGCTCCAGACGAGCTACTTACTAAGAGTTTTTTAATTTCATCAATGTTGTTTCTATATTGTGGTAAATATCGAACCAAAATATCGTAACGTTTGGTACCATCGTATAATACCGAGACATATTTTCCGCCAATAGCGGCCTCAATCATATTTTGTACATCCGAAACATTAATTCCATAACGAGCCGTTTGTTCACGGTTGATATTGATGGCTAATTGCTCTTGCGTTCCTTCCTGCTCGATATTTACACCTTTACTACCATTCATCTGCTTCACGATAGCCGCGATTTGATCGGCTTTGCTCCGCATCAACGAAAGGTCATCCCCTACAATCGATACCGCCAAGTCTGCGGCCGAACCTGTTACTATTTCCATTACTTGGTCAATAATAGGCTGTCCCGAATTAAATTTCACACTAGGTAAAGCCCTCTCCAAATCAGCAGTTACTAATTGAACTAGTTCTTTTTTAGAAACCGTATCAGTCCATAATTTATAATCTTTTAGACCTACCAAAATTTCATTTCTGTTGGCAGGAAAAGGGTCTGTTCCGTCGTCATTGCGTCCCGTTTGGGTAATTACAAACGAAATTTGAGGATATTTTGAAATTATCGAGCGAATGGTAGGCGCATATTTGGCATTTTCCTGAATAGTAATACCCGCTGGAAAATTTCCTCTAAGAAAAATTGAGCCTTCATCCAACTCAGGCAAAAATTCTGAACCCAGAAATGCTCCCAGTCCAATCAATGCCAAAACAATTGTAAAACCAATCAAGACGGTTTGTTTGTAAAATTTAGATACGCCAGATAAGATTTTGGCATAAACTTTATCAAAAAAGGTCAAGACAAAATTATGATGTTCCTTAATTTCTTGATGCTCGTTGATGACCTTTTGAAAAATAAAAGAAGTCAATACAGGAATAACCGTGAGTGCAAAGACCATCGAGCCAACTACGGCAAACGACAACGTCAAGGCCATCGGGCTAAAGAGTTTACCTTCAACGCGTGTCATTAATAGAATCGGCATATAAGCAAAAATGATAATGCTTACCGAGAAAAATATTTCCTTCGAAACTTCATTAGCCGACTGTATGGTAAGCGCAATGATTCCCTTCTTCTTTTCGGTGTCACTTGCTTTTTGATAGTTACGAATCAAATGTTCTACCATAACCACTGCACCATCTACAATTATACCAAAATCAATAGCGCCAAGGGATAGCAAATTGGCAGGAATTCCTGTCAAACGCATAATAATAAACGCAAATAAAAGGGAAAATGGGATTGTGACCGCCACCACCAAGGCACTTCTAAAATTACCCAAGAAGAATATCAAAATAACAATTACGATACTTATGCCCTCAAAAAGCGTTTTTCCGACGGTATGTAATGAGCTATCAATCAAGAAACTACGGTCATAAAGAGGTCTAATTTTTACGCCAGCAGGTAATTCTTTTGCTTGTAATTCGGCAAGTTTTTCCTTTAAATCTTTCAAAGATTCGCTTGGGTTTTCATATCTACGTAAAAGAATAATACCCTCTACCCCACTATTAACTGCCACTTTTTCGGCAGGAATATTATAGCCTAATATCCCACTTGGAGGAGGAGGAGCAATCTCCACAGAGGCTACATCTTTGATATAAATCGGAACTCCATTTTCGGATTTTAATACAATATTTTCGATATCTTTCTCAGTCTTGATGGTTCCTAAACCACGCACTGCAAAACCCTGTCCGCCACGTTCGAGAATATTCCCGCCTGAGTTTTGGTTATTTTTAGAGACCGCCTCCTCAATATCAGATATACTAAGTTTGTATTTGCGAAGATGGTCGGGATTAGTTAGAATATGAAATTGTTTGAGAGGGCCACCAAAAGTCACTACATCCGCTACACCTTTGGTTTGTAGCAAATAAGGCTTGATTACCCAATCCTGTAAATCTCGTAATTGTGTTGGCGAGTACGTCGCTGGGGCCTCCACCACATAACGGAATATCTCACCAACAGCCGTAGAGAGGGGCGCCAATTCAGGTTGGACACCATCAGGCAGCTCGGCTGTAGCCAAACGCTCCATTACTTGTTGTCGGGCAAAATAATCGTCAGTTCCATCTTGGAAGGTAAGTTGAACAACCGAAAGTCCAAAAATTGTCCGACTTCGTCTGTCCAAAACATTTGGAGTGTTTTGTAGTGCGCGCTCTATAGGTACTGTTACTTGTTGCTCTACTTCCTCGGTCGCTCTACCATCATATTTGGCAACTATAATTACATTTGTATCAGCGATATCTGGATAGGCTTCTATTTTAAGTTGTGTAAAACACCAATACCCGATGAGCATCATCACGATACCGATTCCTGTCACCAACCAGCGATTATTTAGCGAAAATATGATTAGCTTTTTTACCATTGTTAAATTTGGATTTCTTTAACTTATTGAAAATGCCGTAATGCTGTACTTAGCCTGAGGCGGTAAGCTATAGGCATTAAGTCTTTTTTATGATTTTACCAAAAACCCCTTTTATCTTTCGCTTAGAGCTCTAGGCTTATAGCGTTTCGGTCAAGCTACCTCTTCATAGTATTGCGCCTTTTAGGATGATGGAAGCGATTGAGAAATATATAACCAAACCCGTTACGTCTACCAATGTTGCTACAAAGGGAGCAGATGAAGTGGCAGGGTCTAAGTTGAGTTTTTTCAAAAAAATCGGAATCAATGAGCCGCTGAGCGTTCCCCAAAGCACAATACCAATCAAGGAGAAAAAAATCGTCCAACCTACCAATACCCAATGCTGACCATAATCAAAAATGCCCATATTTTGCCATAAAGCAATTCGAATAAAGCCAATAGTCCCTAGTACAAGACCTAAGGTGAGACCAGAGAAAAATTCTCTTCGGGCTACGTACCACCAATCTTTCAAGCTAATTTCCTTCAATGCCATCGCCCGAATAATCAAAGTGGCGGCTTGGGAGCCGCTATTTCCTCCACTTGATATGATTAGGGGTACAAACAAAGCAAGAACAACCGCTTTAGCAATTTCAGCTTCGAAATGACCCATAGCAGAAGCCGTTAGCATTTCACCCAAAAACAACACTATCAACCAACCTGCCCGTTTTTTTATCAAATCCCAAAAAGGCGTTCTCACATAGGGATAATCCAATTCTTCTACCCCACCTATTTTTTGAATATCTTTTGTATTTTCTCTTTCGGCCACATCCAAAATATCGTCAATCGTAACCACACCCAACAAGGTATTCTGATTGTTTACAACTGGGAGGGTTACTCTGTCGTATTCCTTAAACATACTTACAGCGCTTTCCTGATTTTCTTGGATGGTCAAACTTGGGCAAAAGTGATCGAGTAAATCTCCTATTTTTCGGTCTGGTTCATTAAAAATTAAGCGACGGATGGGTACATCATCAATCAATTTGTTTTGAACATCGACCACAAAAATCACATCGGCAGTTTCGTTATCCGAGTAATTTTGTCGGAGATAATTTATTGCTTCAGCCACCGATTTGTCCTCTTGAATAGTCACAGCATTGGTATTCATGATACGTGCTACGCTATCTTTGGGGTAGCCCAACAAATTATGCGTCTGTTCTTTTTGATGCTGATTGAGCAAATTGATGTACCGAGTTTGTTCCCAATTTTTTAAGGAAGACAAAAACATCATACGGTCATCCGAACTAAGATTGCTGAGAATAGCGCTAGCTTTATTAGCAGAAAAGTTTTCGAGCAAATCTTTTTGCAAAGTGGTATCCAAATAGGCAAAAACATTCACTTGGTTCTCCTCCTCAAAAGCCAAAAAAGCTTTCAGAGCATTTTCAAAAGGTAACGATTCGAACAACTGCGCTACTTTTGACGGGTGAACATAATTTTTATGACCTCTTTTGAACAATAAGTCCGAAAAGTCATTTTTCAAGATTTTTTCTCTGAAAGTCATAAGCCATAGTTGGGAGAAAAATCAAAATATTACATTTGTATTACCAGTAGTCTAGCTCTTGGCGACGGTACATCTTGCTTAATATCCAAATGACAAGCCTTTCAACTGAATAGCCCCGGCATTGACCACTTTGTCATTATTGTGCAAACCTTGGAAGATGATGATTCGGTCGCCAATTTGCTGACCTGTATGTACCTCACGACGTTCGAAGGTTTTGTCATCCTTCTTCACAAAAACATAATTCTTTCCTTGCACAGTAATCAAGGCATTTTTATCTACACTAATAAAATTACCTTCGCTGATTCCAAACGACACCAAGGCAAACATTCCTGAGCGGAACTTTTCTTGTTTATTATTAATCAAAATTCTCACCTTTGTCATGTGACTGATATTGTCCATTACATCGGCAATGCCATTTACTGTACCAGTAAAGGTCTCTTCGGGATAAGCCGTGAATTTGATTTGGCAGCGTGCGCCTTGTTTAATTTTAAGAATCTGATTTTCAGAAACATCTGCAATTATCCAAGCGTTTCCGATAGGTGAATCCATAAGGGTTGTGGGTTCAAATCCAGCCACTTTCAAGTTGGTACTATGCTCTATAATCAAACTACGCTCGGCAATTAAGTCTGCCTCGGCGCTTGCCTTTTCTGATTGAGCGATAGACTTTTCGCTTTCTGCCAACAATTTATCAGTACGAGCGTCCGAAACATCCTTTCCCGTGGCAGAACCATGCTCTTTCAAATCTTCAAAACGTTCAATTTCAATTTGCTTTTGCTTGATGATAGCGTCTTTCTGAGCAATAACTGACTGCTTTTGAAGTACAACCGCCTTGCGCTGGGCAATTGCGGATTGATGATTCAGTAATTCGGTATAATCAGATGTTAAGTCAGGATTACTAAACAAAACTACCTTGTCGGCTACCACCGTTGCCACCACTTGGGCAGGAGCCGAAAGGTCGGCGGTAATGACTGAACTTGCGACTGTTTCTGTTTTGAAAAATTCTGCACTTTGTTTATCTGGAATAACAATATTTACTCCATCCTTTGAAACAGTGGGCGATTGAATATCACTTTGTAATTTTTTGCTTTCTTTATTACATCCCCAAAGCGAAAATGTCAATAGCGATATAAAGATTAGGGTTCTTTTCATTATTGTGCCAATTTGTTGATTAAACCTGTAACACTTAAAAGCTGCACTTGGCTTTGGTGATATTTATGTAGTAAAGTGGTATACTGTTGTTGATTTTCGAGCCAACTACGCTGAGCTTCCAAAAAGTCAATTATGGTAGTTCCTCCTATTGAATAGGAATAGCGAACGTTTTTTAAAATCTGATCGGCTTGTTCTATAATCACTTGATAATTTTTAAGATTACTTTCATTCGTCTCACGTTGTAAGCTAGCGTTTTGTACCTCTGTTCGAATCGTATTTTGTACTGCCTCTATTTGAGTTAAAGCTTGCTCTCGTTGTACTTTTGCCTTTTTGATTTCGCCTTGGTTCCTATCAAAAAATGGTAGCTCTAAGGTGGCATAGATACCAAAATAAGGCATGGTATTCTGTGGGTTATATATAAATCCTGCCTCAGTTTTTGGCATTGCCAACGATTGCTGTAACTTAATATTCGACTCGGTTAAACCTTTTCTTACTTGATAATATTGCAAATCAGTTCTAGTACGATAGGCATCATTTAATAATGAATCTACTTTCAGAAAACTATCAACTCCTAAATCCTCACTAACCGAAATAGAAAGATTTTCTTTGCCTCCAATCATCAATTTCAATTCGTTCAATTGTTGTTGTAATTCCTGATTTAACTCAGAAATCTGAATTTTATATTGCTTGGCAATCAATTGAGTACGATAAAGCTCAGTCTCTGTAATAATTTGCTTTTTGAAGCGATAACTATTGATAGTCACCAAGGTATCAATATTATTAATAGCCGTTTTGAGCAATTCGATTTGTTTTCTGGTATTCCAAGCTTCTACCCACTTAAAAGCTACATCTGTATAAAGATTGCGTTGAAACTCTGCAAATTCCTTTTCCGATAATCTGACATTTTGGTTTGCGTAATCTATACGATTTTTACGTTGACCACCCAGTTGCAACTCCTTGGTCAACTGCCACCAAGTCTGCATACTTGCACCAGTCAAGGCTTTGGGGTTATTGGGTAGTTGCGATGTTGTGAGTAATTGTAAAGATTGATTATTCAAAAATGGGTTTGGACGCAACTTTGCAGTCACAACATCAGCTTTAGAAGCCTCTATTTCTAAGGCATTTACTTTTAAATAGGGGTTTAATTCGTTTGCAGTTTTAAGGGCTTGCATCAAACTAATCGTTTGCTGTGCAAAGCTTCTCGTTACTAAAATCGATAGTAAAAGGACTATAGTGATTCTCTTCGTCATTTGTTGAGGGGTCATCGTATGGCAAGACAAAACTATATTTTCCCCCGTAGAAACCCTGTTAGAGCACTACTAGAAAAAAATTAGAAAATTATTAGAAGAATCCGATGAAAAAGGGAATTTTATGGGCGACAGCCTACATTGTGGCGATAGATGGTATCAAAACACCTTGGTTTAAAAGCATTTCTACCTTCAAGTATAAAATATACATCTTAGACAAAAGGTAGAAAAGCCTTAGATTAATTGGCAAAAGATTAAAGAACAACCAGAGGCTTGAGCTAGAAACTTCAAATTGTCTAATAATCAGAAGTCGGTTTTGTAGAGGAGGCTAGATTTCGACGCAGTAAGCTATTTTTTAAGATTCATGATGATACGGTAAGGAAATAGTAAAGGTACTTCCTTGGGACTTTACTGATTTCACTGTAATGCTTCCACCGTGGAGTTCAACAATTCTTTTGGTTAAAGAGAGTCCAATTCCATTGCCTTCTGAATGCATCTTGTTTTCGCCTCTATAAAATGGAGTAAATAGTTTTTCCAAATCTTTTTCGGAAATACCGATACCATGGTCCTGAAAGGAAATCAAAATACCAGATTTTTCAAAAAATATAGAAACTAGAACCTGTTTATCAGCCGAGAACTTACAGCCATTTTCCATAATATTGACAAAAGCCGTTTTGAGGAGATATTCATTGGCATTGACCGAAATTTGTTCGTCGTCCTCAAAATCTTCTTCAAAGTGAATATCTATTTTGTAGTCTGGATGAGATTTTTGAATCAACAAACAGGCATCCAGCATAAGCTCATCTATCCGAATAGAGCGAAATGATATCTCTGTGGGGTCGTAGCTAGCTTTTGCAAAATCGAGCAAGCTATTTGATAGCCTAACCATCTTTTTGGCATCATTGAGGGCGTTCTCAACTGCAGATTTATATTCGGTTAAGCTCCGCTCCTTTGAAGTACTCAGTTCTAGTTCGGCAACAATGGCAGCCAATGGAGTTCTTAGCTCATGTGAAATATTGGAAACAAAGCTTTTTTGCGCATCAAAAGAATTTTCGAGCCGATTCAACATCTGATTGAAGGTGTCTGCCAATTCGGTCAATTCATCTTTATCAGGACCACTAACTAATCTTAAATCGAGGTTTGAGCCCGAAATCTGTTTTGCCTTATCGGTCATAGCCCTGATAGGGTCAAGTATATGAAGTGCAAAAAAATAGGCAATAATGTAAATCATAATCGCCGAAAGGACAAAAAAAGCCACCGAACTTTCGAACAAGGTTTGCAGTTTGATAAACCCGAATTGATCGTATGCCGCTGCCGTTACCAAATATTGCTTCCCTTTGTATCTATATTTAATTCCGATAATATCCCAATTATTCTTTTGCATTTGTACCTCTCCTCTTTGAAATACGGTATGCATCATTTCTTTGGTTTCTTTTACGAAATCAAGCTCAGAAGCATCATGGTATATTAAATGAAAACTAGAATCATAAATTGCCACTTCTACCTCGCTGATGGTTTGGCGATTATTTTTGTAAATTCTTTGCAAAGTTTGGGCATTTACATTGGCATCAAAAAAGAGATTGGCCTTTGTAACTGCCTCTTTTTTTAATCTGGCAAAAAATTGAACCTCTCTATCTCTTTTGGCAGAAAGATAAATCAAGCTCGCAAAAGCGAATAAAATAATGACCGATAAAAAAATAAACAAAAGAGATATCTTGGTTCTAATTTTCATAATTCAGTTTTAAGAATAAAGCCCATTCCCGATTTTGTATGTATCAATTTTTTATCGAATCCTTTATCAATTTTTTTTCTTAAATAATTAATATAAACATCGATAAAATTTGTTCCTGTATCAAAATGAGTATCCCAAACTTTCTCCGCAATTTCTGTACGTGACAATACTCTTTCTGGATTTTGTAGTAAATACTCCAACAATTTAAACTCTTTTGGCGTAAGACTAATATCGGTAGCACCTCTTTTGACCGTCTTGTTTTGCAGATTTATCTCAAGTTCATCATATTTTAATATCGAACTAAATGCTTGAGGCGTTTTGCTTTGTCGTTTTAGTAAGACACGAATTCGTGCCATCAACTCACGCATTTCAAAAGGTTTTACCAAATAGTCGTCGGCACCAGCATCAAACCCTTCTAATTTATCGTCGGTGGTACCCAGTGCAGTAAGCATAATAATAGGCACCTCCAAGCTTGAAAGCCTAAGTTGCTTGCAAAGCTCCAATCCATCCATTTTGGGCAAAACGATATCGGTAATAATCAAATCATAGGTGTGCTGAAGCGCTAATTTTTTCCCCATGATTCCATCATAAGCAACAGTCACCGTAAAATCTTGTTCTTCTAACCCACGCTTGATAAGCTCCGAAACTCTCAAATCGTCTTCAATTACTAAAATCTCCATAATGCTTGATTTCTTTGATTCGAGTACGAATGTAAGCAGAAACGCTTGAATACTCGATTTTTGATAAAAATTTTGAGTACTCAAGCGCAAGAAAACAAAAATAGGGAATGATTAATGAGGACTAACATACACCCCAATACCTACCTGCAAAGAGTTGATGTTGTAGGTCGCAAGTGAGTTGCGATAGGTGGTGTAAGAATTGGGCATTTGTAAGTATTTGAGCCCAGCATCGATATTAAGGTCATATTTAGAATTGAGAGACCACATCGAACTTAGCCCTGCATTTATTCCAAAGAGCACATTAGGCCTATCGTCGGAAGTTTTTAGTAGAAATTCAGGAGTGAAAGTAATATTGGAATTTACATATTTGGGAACAGTATTGTAGACCTTATTTGACGAGCTCAATGGTAGAAAAAAAGAAGGTCCAGCATAAGCTTTAAATCGGATTTTTGATTTTCTAGTATCCCCAAGCTCGTACCTAAAAGGGATATCGACACCTACTCCAGATTGCACAAATTCGCCTAGAGTTACGTACTGATATTTTTCTTTCATTTGTGTATACGAAACGCCTAAATCCACGGGTAGGTGACCATAAATCTTTGTCCAATAGGTTTGTAAACCTGCAGAAAATCTACCCATACCTTCCAAATTTATGCGTAATCCTAGTTGTGGTTGTATATTGACTCTATAATCTACAAGCTCTTGTCTATTCAGAAATTTGGTAGTATTGGAATTTAAGGTCATACCAAGGTAGGGCGAAATCGATAATTTTAATGTGATACTTGGTAAAGCATACACTTTGGGATAAAACTTTGGATAAGTCTCCTCATTATAGGTTGTTACTAATTGCGCCAGATATTCCTCTGTATATTTTACCTTCAAATATTTGGCATCTCTCAGTTTTGCGGTATAAGAAAAATCTGGAAAAAGTACCAACAAATGTCCCCTTAGCTTGTCTTTTGGTATAATCGATAACTCCGTACCTTTGGAGTAAAAGAACAGATTGAGTTTTTTACTAAACAAAAGAGAAACAGGTGCAATAACACTCGCTTCAAGCAAAACGGGACTTCCGTGGTATTCCTTTACTACAAAAAAACCATTGTTTTGGGTTTTAATTGAATCTATCTCGGCAATCTGAAACGTCTGTTTTTCTTTTCCTTGAATAATAGAGACAGTCCTATAATTGTCTGATATCTTGAAGTTGCCCTGTAGAGGTGTTTTTTTATTTTTGAGATAAATAATTCCTTCCTCTCGCATTCCGTACTGACCTAAACTTACTTTTTGAATGGCAAGAAGACCCAAAAGCGTTAATAATAATAGGCTTGATTTTGTTCTCATTGAAGTATTTGGGTAGAAAAGTTGATAAATAGGTAGTTGTTTTTTTATGAAGGTAATAGAATTCTTCCAATTGTTCAAACAAAATCGAAGAAGCATTTAGCATTCTTAACTTTAGTTATCAAGTAAGCAAAAATAGATTAAATGGCTCATTTTTGGTAGTAATCTGTAGACATTAGGCTTTGGACAAAAGTATATCCTTGGTTTTTACCCTCTTTGCCTGTTGCCTAAAACACATATCATAACCTATATCGTTGAAGGCAAAGCTCCAATTTTAGAGTTTATTTTTTATCATATCTGAAACAATTCCTGAAATAGTATAACCCAATATAGCACCATACGGCACCATTGTTTGCCATTGTGACTTCAAAGGGCAAGTGCCAGTCATACAACCAATTTTGGACCAATATAAATAGCCGCCAATTGCACCCAAAATTGTACCTATCAATTTCCATTTATGTGTTTGAAGAATCGTATTCTTTTCCATATAATCCTTGTTTTTATTTTTTTCTAAAAATTAATTGATAAACGTATGCCAAAAGTTTCAATACTACCATTTGTAATTGACAATCAAATTAAGTTGACTCATATCAACCTTGTTTTGAATATACCTTAAATTATCATAAAATGCCCCATGATTGGCTTTGTAAATAGCCAAAGCTTGTAGACTCAAGCCTTTCAGATTTTTGTCAAACACGTATTGAATATTTAACATCGCATGCGAATAGTCTGGGACTCCATATTTATTCAAACGAGAATTCTTTACGTCGGGCATATTGTAGTAACCCAAAGCCGTCTCAAGTTTCCAATTTTGGGAGAAAGAATAAGCGTATCTAGCCGTATAGGCCCACACGTCTCCTGCACCTTCATTTCGCTCTCTTGGAATAAATGTATAGAATTGTTCAACACCCCATTCGCGTGGCATCTGATACCTACCCTCCGAGGTGATTCGCCCAAAGTTGAGGGAGCCGTCCCATTTTTTATTCATAATGGCAACTCTTGCGTTGAGAATCAGAGGCTTGTTATTTTCTGAAAAATACACTTGATTACTGTTGTTGCTTCCTCCATTCCCTACTTGCCCTTGGGTGGCAATCAGCCCACCAAACATCAATTGTTGGTTATTCCAGATAGATTTTCGGTATTCTGACTTTAGATAAGCTGTATGAAATACGTTTTCGACGAGAATATCGCTCGCCAAAAGAAACCAAGATGAGTTAGGCTTAAATTGTAACGCTAGTACTCCGATTCCAGCGGTAGAAGTATGCCCTGCGTATTGAGATTTTGTTCCATCTGGATTTAAACCAACAGGATAAATCCCAAAAGAATTTGCCACAGATACCCATTTTGCAGACGAACGAGGACTTATCCCAGAAATTGCCTCTACACCAAGCTGCCATTTTGGGGTAATATTGTATTTAAAAGCCAAGCCTTGAACCAGACTAGGGGTCATTCGTCCATCCTGAGCGTTCAGAAATAGATTTTGAGGGATATAATTACCTAATAAGATTTGTATTTTTTTGTGACGATATTGAAAATTCAACTCTTGTAATCGCCAAATTAGATTCTTGTTTGAGGGATTAGTAAAATCAAAAAGCCCCCATTCGTACCGATTGAGCTGCTGTGTTTGAGCATCGGGCACTGAAAAGTCTGGAGAATAAAGTTGTTGAGTGATACTCCCGCTAAAGACCAACTTCAAGCCTTTGTAATCAAGAGTTTGGTACCCCAAGGTGAGGGACATAGCACCTGCTGAATAATCACTTAAATCAGCTTTATTCCATGTTGAAATCGACATCATCCTTGCCTGTCCCGAGAATTTACCTCCAGTAAATGCCCCGACCAAACTGCTATCGCTTTGTGCAAGAGCCATTTGGCTGAATAATGAAAAACTAATTATTGAGAATACTTTGCGCATATCATGTTGTATTAGGTATGCCCAAAGGTAAGAGGAGAAAAAAAAGCAAAAAGTGATATTTGTTACAGAGAAGTTTTTTAGGGAAAGACAAAAGCGCAATAATCAAACCTTCATTTTCCTTAGTGTAAAAATTACGATTCTAGCCTCAGGCGCTAGACTTTGGACAACATTGAATTTATTACTCAAGACTTGGT
Source organism: Flectobacillus sp. (assembly GCF_049240685.1). Taxonomy (NCBI): domain Bacteria; kingdom Pseudomonadati; phylum Bacteroidota; class Cytophagia; order Cytophagales; family Flectobacillaceae; genus Flectobacillus; species Flectobacillus sp. Next base: position 12,408 of record NZ_JBMLSD010000192.1, on the reverse strand, counting down.
TTTGGACTCATTTTCTTAACAATTTAAAACTGTTTTTTAAAAATTATCACAAGCATTGCCTTTTACCCCAAACACAAAACTTACCTCTAATTTTTCCTATTTACTTAAAAAAAGCGGTCGAAAAATCCCATTTCCACCGCCTTTGGCATATTTACGTAAAAATTACTTTTGCTTAAAAACCAGCTTTGATATACGACCATCCTTCTTCCTGCTTCAGGGCAATTTCAATCAAAGCCACTGGCACATAATGAGCAACAGATAGTATTTGTTCTTTAGTGATTTTTTGAGACTTCATGGTATTCTCACAGACTGCAAAAACGACACCACGTTGTGTCAGAGCCTCTATTTGAGCAGTGAGTACATTACCGTCTTTTTTCATAAATCCTATACCTTTATTATGTACCACAACTTCTAATTTGGCTGTTGGCCACACCTCCAATACATTCGAGAGCTGTTTGGTCAAGGCACGATAAGCGGCGGTATCGGAGGTAGCCAAATGAAATACGATAGCATGTTCTTTCATTTTTTTAGTTTTTTGAGAAAATGAGGGAATACTAGCAATACACCAGAATGCCAATACCCAAAACAAGTTTTTTTTCATGAGTTGTATGAGTTAAGTAGGAGTGCTGTAGGCTGTAAGCCATAGGCCGTAGGCAAAAGGTTGTGCTTTCTATTGCCGAATGCCCATAGTAAAAAGCCGAAGGATTAAGAAAATAGTACTTTTTTATGAAATGAAAAAAACTTTTTACCTAATGCTTTAAACCTACATGCTTTTTCTTCCAATCCTGAATAGCCTTAAAAGGGCCATATTTATGTTGATGCTCAGAAAATGGATCTGTGTAAGGCCCAAAAGGATGATCAAATGGTTTTTGGGAGAGGTCTGGCCAATCATTACTCAGATTTTTTTCGGGGCGCAACTGAGAATTTATAAAGGCAGCCAAATCCCAAGCCTCTTCATCGCTAAGTTGAGTATTTTGATAGCTTACACCCAAAGGCATATTCAGTTTGACATAACCTGCCAAATTGGATAATCGATACAATCCTGCCCCTTTGTTGTAGCTATGTACTCCCCAAAGCGGTGGGTAGGTATAAAACTTACCTCCCTCTGCCAAAACACCTTGCCCATTGGCTTGATGACAACTTTGGCATTGCTGCGTGTATACCTCCTTACCTTTAACAGGGTCGGCAGCTCTTTTCAAAAATTTAATTTTATAAATACCAGTCCCTTTGGGTATATGTTTTTTTTCAACGTCTAAGCCTAACCAATCCATATAAGCCACTATTGCTCGCATTTCTTTGCTGGTAGAGTCTATTGCCTGTCCGTTGAGGCTTCTTTCAAAACAGTCATTAATACGTTTTTCTTTCGACTCCAACTTTCCAGAACGTGCTCTAATTTTGGGATAGGTTGAAGAAACAGCAAAATAATTATTTCCCCAAGCCTTGGTTCCTGCCTGCAAATGGCAATTTTGGCAATTCATTCCGTTAGATACATGGGCTACACTCCCATGTGGACCTAAATATTGAGCAGTATTGGCAATCAGCTCTTTTCCATATAAAACCAAATCGCGCTTTTCTGGGCTTAACTTCATAAGACGCCAATCGGCGGGTGCTTCCCATAAATGGGTAAAATTAGAATCGGGAATTTGGTAATTACTAACCTCGCTAGAGTCAGTATGGCTTCGATTCGTATAATTGTGTTGGTTTACACTTAATCCCAACACTGTGAAAACCAAAACGACTAAGACTGTAAGCAATCCTAGCATCATTTTGATGGAGAATTCTAAAGTTTTTTCGATATTACCTTGCATAAATTTACCTATCATTTGACGATTTAATCAATCTCGGTAAGTAAATAGACGTTATTACTTAACAGTATATTAGTGATTGTAATGTAATCACGAGGTTATCTTTAATTTTCACCTTTGAGATACTATTAATTTAATCTTTCCTTTTACCTAACTTCTTTTTACTTCGTCTTAATTTTCTTTGAATAGGTCAAATTTAGGTATGTCTTTTAAAGGAATCTGTAACTTAGGTCACAGAGGCTTTATTTTGGTTGACATTCGTCTAACCAACGTTCAATCATGAAGGTTTTATCCTTTTTGGAAAAAGTCGCAATAGGCTTTGTCCATGAAAGCTGCTCAAGATGTTGCATCATACAATTATTTTCATGAAAAACCATCTTAAGATTTTGGCGTGACATCCAAAAAATCGGAGATTCTGGGGTTTCGCTAAAAAAAAAGAGCATATTATTTGAGGCGCCCACATAATTCTCTTGAGAGTATACCCATAATTTACCCATTTGTTCCACTTTGTAAAAATTTCCTTCAAAAAAACGATAGATATCCATGTCATCTTGCTGATAACCCCAAAAATGATGGATATCGAATACTTCTGTGCCTCCCTCCTTCACATGCACTTCGATTATTCCTTTGTGCGCTTTCCAATCGACCGAACGAATATCCTGCGTGGCAATATTAGGTAAGGAGATATCTTTACTATTTCCCAAAATTCTTGAAATATGATTTCCTTTGGGTTGCTGTTCGGCCTTGATTTGAAATGAAAAAAGGCTAACTATTATGAAGGCTATGAAGGTTTTCATGATATTGTTTTGTTAAATTGTTTACAACTTTACGCTGTAAGCAGTAAGCCGTAGGCGAAAGGTCTTTATCATTTCATAAAAAACGCCTCTGATTACTGGACGAAACCAAAAAGTGAGATTGAGTATTTTAGACTTTTTCTATAAATTTTGTATAAACAGTTTTTTAACTGTCAAAAAATTGAGTCCAAGACTAAATGCTTGTTGCCTAAAAACCCGAATTTACCTTATGAGCTTTCAGGTATGGGCACTCGGCAAAAACATATCTATCATTTCTAAAATGACATTTTAACACTCTGTGCCTGTTGCCTATTCCCTATTCCCTATTGCCTAATGCCTATTGCCTGCAACACCCAACTTAAAGTTTAGTTTTTATAGCTATCCCATTAGGAATTTCGTCAGATGCTGTTTTGAGCACAATGTCTCCCGACTTTACATCTCCAAATACCTCCACTTTCCCTTCCGATTCTATTCCTTTTTTTACTTCTACCCAAGAAGAAAGGCCATTTTCCACTTTCACGACAAAACATTTTTCCAAGGTAGTAGCCACGGCTGAGCTTGGTACAACCAAACTCGAAACATTTCGTTGTAGAGGCAAACTCACCTGTGTGTAAGTACCCGAAACTAATTGTAAACTCGGATTTGGCACATCAATTTCTACTATTTCTGAGCGAGTTTGTTTATTCACGTTATGAGATATACGACTAACCTTACCCTCAAATTTTTTATCAGGAAGATTCATTACCGAAAATTCAATGGGTTGATGTAGCTTAATCGCATTGATATACCGCTCGGGTACGGGAATTCTTAAACGAAGCTTATTTTCTTGCTTAACCTTAAAAATGGCTACTGCGCTTTTATCGTTTGGGCCTACAAAAGCCCCTGGCGACAAGCGACGTTCGGCTACCACGCCATCAAAAGGAGCTTTGATGCTTAAGTATTCGGTCATCACTTGAATAGACTGATAAACAGCCTTAGTACCTAACCAAGTCAAACTATCCGAAACAATTTTGGAGTGGGCAATATCCAAATCGTTGGGCGAAACAGTACCGGGAGTTTGATTGGCTTTTTGAAGTCTTTTGAAAACCGATTTGCTGGTATTGAGTTGAGATTCAGCAGAACGCATTTTGGCTGTGGCTTCTGCTAATTGTAAGCTCAATTCGGGAGCATCCAATACCGCCAAAACCTGTCCAGAGGCAACTTTATCACCAATATCGACATTAATTCTTTTGATATACCCATTTACTTTTGGGAAAAGGTCGGTTTCAAAATAACTTTCCAATTCGCCAGGAATCTGTAATTCTTGACTAGGTTTAGCTGTTTCTACCTTTACAGCGGGGTATACCACTTGTTCCTCCGACGCAGAATTCAAGGGTTCTGATTTGGATTGTGTGCAAGCATAAAAACTTAGCGAACTTGCCAAAACAGTTAGTATAATAAGATGGGAGCGTTTCATAATTTTATTATTTTAAATCAAAAAACTATTTTTTATCCTCTGGATTTAATGAAGGAGATTCAACCGAAGATTTTTTTTGCACAGCTGCAAATACCACAGGCAAAACCAGTAGGGCTGCAAAAGTTGAGGCAATAAGCCCACCAATTACGGCTCGACCCAAAGGCGCACTTTGTTCACCAGATTCGCTCAACCCACTTGCCATTGGAATCATCCCCACGACCATGGCAATTGAGGTCATTAGGATAGGTCGCAAGCGAACTGCCCCAGCAACCTTCGCCGCACGATGTGAGTCCTTAAAGCTTAAGCGAAGACTTTCGGCATTAGTTACTAATAACAGTGCATTGGCTACCGATACACCCACCGACATGATAATCCCCATGTAAGATTGTAAGTTGAGCGTACTGCCTGTTGCCAAAAGAATTGCAATAGCACCTGCCAAGACAGCAGGTATAGTTACCAAAACCACTCCTGAGACCTTGAATGATTGATAATTAGCGGCTAATAACAAGAAAATCACCACAATAGCAAGCCCCAAACCAGAACTCAGGCTTTGAAGAGTTTCCTCCAATAGTTTTGCCATTCCTTTTAATTCGACGACCGAGCCTTTTGGAATTTCGCCAGCACTAGCGATTGCCTTGTTTACATCAACGGTGGCAGTTCCTAAATCCATTTGATGAATATTTGCCGAAACAGTCACTATTCGGCGTGGTCCTACACGGTCGAATTCTCCAGGAATCGTAGTGGGCGTAATAGTTGCGACGTCTCCAAGGGTAGGCCTAAGCTGTCCTGAAATCAAAGGAATATTCTCCATGTCTTGTACCGAAGCCATTTCATATTCAGGTAAGGCCACTTGCACTTGATAGGCGAATCCCTTTTTTTCGTCCAACCAAAAATTTTTGGCCGTAAAACGACTTGAAGAAGTAGCGGCCACCACAGATTTAGAAACCATATCGGCAGTAAGTCCAAACTGTGCTAAACGAACCCGATCTATTTGAATGTCAAAACTAGGATAATTCAAAGGTTGATTAATTCTGATATCACGCAAATATGGAATCTTCTGTAACTCAGTTATTAACTGATTAGCATATTTTTGTCCTTCTTTTAAATCCTTACCTCCTACTCTAACTTCAATGGGAGTCAACGAACCTTGACTCATTATTTTATCGGTAAGGTCGATTGGCTCAAAAGATACATTAATGTTGGGTATTTGCTCATGAACTTTTTGACGTATTTGCTCCTTCAAATCATCCAGAGAGTTCAGTTTGTATTCTTTAGCAATATTTACCTGTAAAGAAGCCTCATGAGGCCCCGCATTGAAAACAAAAAGTGAGTTGGTTCCATAACTTGATGGAGTATTCCCGATAAATGCAGAGGAAATTTCAAGGTTTTTGTCTTGAACAATTCCTTTGATTATGCCAATCACTTGCTTAACAGCGGTTTCGGTTCGCTCAATTCTTTTACCTTGTTGGCCTATAATTCTTACCTGAAACTGATGCGAGTGGTTGAGTTTTGGCATCATATCTTTACCAATATTTATAAAACCAACCACTATTACACCAATTGTTATAGCAAGATAGCCAAAAATCAAAAGCGCTTTTTTCTCCATCAAGTTTTCAAGAAGTCCCAAGTACGCAAGCTTGAATTTCTCAAATTTTGTAATTTTTTCAGGATGCTTTTCTTCATACTCCTCCATTGCCTCCTCCTGTGGTTCATCCAAATCATTGAGAATTTTCTTCTCATGTTTTACAGAATGTTCATGCCCTTTCAACCACCAGTTAGCCAATACAGGAACCAAAGTTTGTGAAAAAATAAAAGAAGCAATCATTGAAAAACCAACAGCAAGTGACAAAGGCATAAACATCCCTCGGGGTACTCCTGTCATGAGCAGCGCTGGAGCAAAAACCGCCAAAATACAGAGTGTAATTAACAGTAAGGGAAAAGAAACCTCCCGAGTTGCATCCAAAATAGCCCAAGCTTTTGACTTACCCATTTCGAGATGTTGGTGAATATTTTCGATAACCACAGTGGCTTGGTCAACCAAAATACCAATTGCCAAAGCCAAACCCGATAGCGTCATAATATTGATAGTTTCGCCTGCCAAATTAAGAGCCAAAATTGCAACAAGAAGTGAGGTCGGGATAGTGATAATTACCACTAAGGAGCTTCGTAAATCGCCTAGAAATAGCAATACAACCAGACCTGTCAACAAAGCCCCAATTAACCCTTCGGTACCTAAACTTTCGACGGCATTGGTCACATACACAGATTGGTCAAACACGTATTGTAGTTGAACATAATCTGGAAGTAGCGCCTGCATTTCAGGTAATTTTGCCTTTAGAGCCTTCACCACACTCATGGTTGATGCATCTGAGGTTTTTGTTAATGGTATATATACCGAACGTTTTCCATTTACCAAAGCATAGCCTACCGTTACATCTGCTGCATCTTCCACAGCGGCCACATCTCTTAGGAAAACGGTTGCGCCAACTCCTCGTTTAATCGGCACATTCAAAAAATCCTCCACTTTTTTCATGACCGAGTTGATGGGCGTCATGTAGGCATAGTCGCCTACACGCACGTTGCCGGCAGGAGATATTTGGTTATTTTTTACAACAGCCTGCACAATTTCGTCAGGTGTAAGCTGATAGCTACGCATTGCTTCAGGATTCACTCTAACCACCACGGTTCTTTCATTGCCACCAAAGGGAGAAGGCGAAGATGCGCCAGGAATCTGCGAAAACAAAGGGCGTATTTTGGTAGATGCCAAATCTTGTAGTTCGTTGAGGTTGGCTTTTTGACTACTAAAAACGATTTGACCTACGGGCAAATTGGTCGCATCAAATCTCACCACCGTTGGAGGAACTGTGCCGGGAGGCATATAATTTAAGGCTCTACTTACGTTGTTGGCCACTTCTCCAGCGGCTTGCGCCATATTCACATTTTCATAAAAAGTCAGTTTTACGAGACAAAGACCTTGCACGTTTTTTACCTCAATATCCTTAATACCAGACACATACAACATTTGGTTTTGATAACGAGTAGAAATGAAGCCCTCCATTTGGGCGGGCGTCATTCCTCCGTAGGGTTGTGCAATATAAATTGTTGGTAAATTTAGTTTTGGAAAAATATCAATGGGTATCTTAAACAAAGCCAGTATCGAGAATATGGTTAAGCCGATAATTGCAACTATAACGGTTATGGGCTTCGATAAGGCTCCTGTGAGTAACTTGTTCATATCGTTTTTTAGTTAAGCGATTAGTAGAATGATGTAGCGTTGATTTGCCTTCAAACTCCTATATTCACTTTAGTTAAATTGACTCAAAAAACTACTTAAATCGCCATTAGAGGCATATTGATGTAGCACGGCACGCCATACATTGTTTTTGGCAACCGCTTCATCTATCTCGGCACGATTCAAGACCATTTGAGTTTGAGTTACCTCCAAAATTGTCCCTAACCCAGCCTGATAGCGTGCTTGAGCCTGAGAATAGGCAGCCTTGGCAGATTCTAACTGAATTGGGATTTGGTCAAAAACCTCTTTGGCTTTCTGATATTCAATGGAAGATTGCGCTATTTCTGATTGAATTTTGATGGAAGCCTCATCCATATCGCGCTGGAAGGCTTGGGTCAATGAATTTTGTGCTGAAACCTCTTTTTTAATCCTGAAAATATCAGCAACATTCCAGACCGTGGTAAGACCTAACAGATAGTTATAAGCCCGAAACCCTAATCCTGAAAGCGATTGATTATACACATAATTGCCATCGGCGCCGAGGTGATCTTCTATCCCTGACCCCTTTCCCCACACAGCACCACGTGCCATAATTGTGGGTAAATAGGCTTTTTGGACACTATTTATACGAAGCAAAGATGCGTTTACTCTGGAGGCGAAGTATTGTAAAATCGGATGATTATTCAGATTCTCATTAGGAGTAACTGTTAGTGCAAAAGGTTGAGAAGTAACTAATTTTGCATCCGATAAAGCGTATGTATTGAGAGGTGTCCCCAACAACTCTGCCAGACGTACTTTTTGTTGTTCTGCAAGTTTTTGGCTTTCGATTAGTAAAATTTTTGCTTTGGCAATATCAGCTATTGCAAGCGAAGTATCCACTCCGGCACGTAAACCTGCAAGAGCATTTGCCTTGATGGTCTGATAAAAAGCCTGCGCCCGCTCGATATTCTTTTGTTGAATTTTGGTTGCCTCTTGAAATACCAAACTTAGGATGTAAGCGTCGGTGACCTTTGCTTTGTGCAAATAGATTTCTTTCTCATAATCCATTTTGGCTTGCTGAATATTGGCATTTGCTACCTTCAAATCAGCTTCTTTCTTACCAAAGGTAGCAAGTTTGTAACTTGTCAAAATAGTAGCAAAACTGCTAAATACTGGCTCCGAAGCCACATCATTGATATTGGTAGTGCCTGAAGACGGAATCGCCGCCCCTTCGTTTGAAAAATAAGTTCCTCTCACCTGATTGGAAGTGGCAAACAGCGTTTGAGCTTGAAACACGACAGAAGGCATCGTATAAGTCAAGTTGGTTGCTTCTGATTCCTTTTGCTTTGCTTCAATCGCCAATAGCTTTGCTCTTATGGTTGGGTAATTAGTGGTGGCAGTTTCTATAGCTTGATGAATACTCAAATTTGATGAACCCTTTTGGCCAATAGCTCCTTCAGCACAACATATCAGTAGGGTAATACCCCAAAGGCCTAACACTTTTTTATACATATTCTCTGATTGGTTTATGCATCAAAGCTATATACCAAGACTAAGAACCTTCTGAGAGAGACATTAAAAAGAGATTAAAGAATTGAAGCGTCATGAAGTAATTAAGGAGTTTGAAATAGGGAGTTGGTGGGCAAGTGATTGGCTATTGGTAATAGGCTGTAGTCAAGCAGGGCCTATTGCCTACAGCTAATAGTCTAATTCCGAATCAGGCTATTGGAAGTAAAATACAAACACAAGTACCTTGATTTAGT
>NZ_JBMLSD010000192.1:0-3279 GCF_049240685.1 Flectobacillus sp. | reverse complement strand
AATTCCGAATCAGGCTATTGGAAGTAAAATACAAACACAAGTACCTTGATTTAGTTCTGATTGAATATCGAATTTACCTTTGTGGATTTCCATAATTTTTTTGACCAAGGTCAACCCAACTCCCGAGCCTTGGATATGTGTACTATTTTTACCCCGCATCATTGGTAGAAATACATTTTGAATATCTTCTTTCGAAATGCCAATACCTTGGTCTTTAATTTCGATTTTCAGAAACTGTGATTCTTTAGAAAGAACAACTGTAATCGGCTTTTTATTAGAGTATTTACAAGCATTATCCAAAAGATTTATCAGAACTGAACGAAGCAAATGAAACATGCCGTTGACAAGCTCCCCCTCCTCCGATTCTGTAAAGGAATCGTCAATCCTGAAATTGAGAGATTGTTTGGGGTATTTCTGATTTATCACATCAATGGTATCCATGAGTAATTCGAGGATATTGATTGGATGCATAATAATCGGAGAAGAAATGGATTCCACTTCTGTCAGATACAATAAGTTGTTGGATAAATCAATGGCTCTGTCTACTTGTGAAAGGGCTTCTTGAATACTATTTTTTTGAGCATCTTGATTTTGGTCATAGGCCAATGAGGTTTGTAAGACGCCTTTGGTAATTGTCAAAGGCGTACGCAACTCGTGTGAAGCATAAGAAATAAAGCGTTTTTGGTTTTCACCTAATTGTTGAATTTTTTCTAATAAATGATTTATTGCATCTGCCAAAACTGAAGCCTCATTCTGTTCGTTATCAAAGTTTTTGATTCGAAATCCAAAGTCAGAAATAGCCGCATCGCCCAGTTGCGCATTCAGGCGGTCGAAAGGCTCCATGGCTCTTTTTGAAAAAAAGTAACCTGTCAAACTAATAATAATCAGCGCAAGCAGATTTCCTACAAGAATAGAGTAGCGTAATGTGTCGCTCATGTTATGTCCATGCAAGTCATAAGCAGTCACGATAACCACGTATACCCTGCCATTTTGCCAATAGGATATCCCTAGCCCCTCTTTCGGGTAACCTAGTCGCGTATTTGGATAGGTAAAATACACTTTCTTTTCAGCGCGAATTTGGTTTAATAAACTTATCTCGGGGAAATAATCATGGTTGGCATCGGACGTATACACAATCTTGTTTTTATCGTCATAAACCGCTTCATATTGCTCACTCAAGGGGAAAAAAAACTCCTTTTTAAAGCGGCTCAAACTTTTGACAAAACGTTTTGTAGCCTCCGTTCTCGAATTCAGACGGTCGTGCATCAGATTTTCCCTGTAGCTTTCGTAAGAAAAATATACATACAAAGAAAAAAGGATAAGAATAGCCGATACCACGAAGAGGAAGGCAATGATAATACGCTGTTTTATGGTCATTCTTCTCGAAGTGAATAGCCTCTACCAATAATCGTATGAAGCAGTTTTTGATTAAAATCTTTATCCAACTTCCTCCTCAAGTAAGTAATATACACATCTATGACATTGGTATTGGTATCGAAATTGAGGTCCCACACTTTTTCCAAAATATCTACCCTACTTACAACTTTTCCTTTGTTGAGCATCAGGTATTCCAAGAGGTCATACTCACGTTTGGTAAGATCTATTTTTTTATCCGAGCGAGTCACCTCCTGAGTATCCAAATTCAGCTTCAAATCTGCAATTTCTAGAATTTTACTAGGTTTAGAAACAAACATATTCCGACGACCAAGGGCTTTTACTCTCAGAAGCAACTCTTTAAACTCAAAAGGTTTGGCTAAATAATCATCTGCACCAGCATTGAAACCTATTTCTTTGTCTTCGATGGTACTCAAGGCGGTTAGCATCAAAACGGGGGTAGATGCCCAATTATTTTTGACAAATTTACAAAGCTCAAAGCCGTTGATACTTGGTAAATTTACGTCTAAAATTACTACATCGTAAGGTTTTTGGGACAAAATCCTCTGACCAATCAACCCGTCGTAAGCTATATCTAAGTTGATATTTTCGCTAGAAAAACCCTTCTGAATAAACCCAGCCAATTTGGGGTCGTCTTCTACTAATAATACTTGCATAGCGTTGGATTGAGTATAAATTTTGTACGAACAACATAAAATGAGCCCGAAAGTATAAAACCTTTCTTGAGTTGTTGGAACGATTTACCTGCTAAAAGGTTTAAAAGAAATACCTAACTTCGTAAAACTTTCTTGAAAAATTAAGTATCATTATCCCTAAAATTCTCATTAGCAATTATCAGCGCTTCAATTTTGGTTGACTCAAGCGACTACTGACTCACAGAAGCGTATATTTTATTATCATGCAAAAAACCAAACTAATATTGCTTCGCTCATTGGCTCGGTTCATCGACCTGATATTTCTGTATTATTGTTTCGGACGCTTTTATGATTTACTTAATAGGAACGACGTTACCCCTTATGATGGACTTTTTACAGGTCTCCAAGAAATGATTTACTTTCTTCCCTTCTGTGTTTGCTACGAATTAATTTTTGAATATCTATTTCTAGGATTCACCGTAGGAAAATTTATTTGTGGGCTTAGAGTGCGACTCTTAAATGGTAAAATGATTGAACCTAAATACGCTTTTTTTAGGTGGCTTGGCGTGATATTCGACTTTTATTTGACGCTTGGATTAGGCGCCGTAATTTCTGCTATTTATTCTAAAAAAGCCCAACGCATCGGCGACCGATTTGCAGGAACAACCGTTACGATGGGCAATTATAAGTTTTGGAAATAAACCCAAATTGCATAAATCGAGATGGAGTGATAAGTGATTATGCTAAAAATTTACATTCTATCAGTAGAGACGCAACAATGTGCATTAAATCATTCATTTCTAGCACAATAGCACAAAAAAAAGGCGTTCGGATAAACTAGCTCCGAACGCCCTTTTGATGAAGATTGAAGTATAATCCCAACGCTAAAACTCGGGATAATTGAGCGATTTTGAAAACATCAAACAGTTAAAAATTCTCTAATAACCTCTTCCTGCTTAGAACTTCATCAACTTAAACACGCCTACCTTCTGGTCTTTGCTAATACGCAAAAGATACATTCCATTTTGGTAATTTTTGAGGTCTAATTGATTAGTACCAGCCTTTAATTTTATTTCAGAAACCACATTGCCTGTAAGGTCCAACAATTCAGCTTTGATACCGTTTTCGTCGGTATTAATCATTACAAAATCCGAAGCAGGATTTGGCCCAACGCTCACCCCTAGCTTTTGGATGTCCTCAAAACCTGTGACTAGTTCCAAACTAACCGTTGAGTTTGAACCGATGATTC
>NZ_JBMLSD010000191.1:0-5959 GCF_049240685.1 Flectobacillus sp. | reverse complement strand
TAGGCATTAGGCAATAGGTAATAGGCATTAGGCAATAGGCAATAGGTAATAGGCAATAAGCATTAGGCATTAGGCAAAAGTGTAAAAATGGTTTTTAGTAACAAAAGACATTTTTTAGCATAAGGCCTACAGCCTACAGCCTATAGCCTACAGCCTACATACAGCCTAATGCTCAAAAATAATTTTTTATTTTACGAATTAACTTAACCTAACTTAACTCTTTGGTTATGATGCTTCTTGTAATAAATACTTCTTGTTCTAAATCATGGATTATTTGAGAGTGATAAGTCTCATCAAACTCTTTTCGAGCTTCTAGTTTTTCTGCCAAAGAGGCTAATTCCTCAAAACCACTCGATAACGCGGTGCCTTTTAGTTTGTGAGCCAAAGACTTAATTCCTCTGATATTCTTTTGTTGATATAAATCATTCAACTCGCTCATAAACTCTTGTAATTGATTATCTGCAATTTCTAATAATTGCACCATAAAGACTGGGTCATTTCCGAGTCGTTCTAGCAAATCGGTTTTGTTGAAGTGTGTTTTCTCATGAGGATTAAGCAAAAATTCTTCTTTAGCTAAAAGTGTTTCTTGATTTGGCTCAAGGTTTAGCCATGTGACTAAGGCTGTTTCCAAGGCACCTTTTACAATTGGTTTGGCAATATAATCGTTCATCCCAGCTTCCAAACACTTTTCTCTTTCTCCTTTGACTGTTCCTGCCGTTAGGGCGATAATTGGGGTTTGGGTACGGCCATTTTCATACGCTCTAATGAGCTTTGAAGCTTCGTAGCCGCTCATTACAGGCATCTGAATATCCATCAAAATGAGGTCTATCCAATTGAGTTTAAATAAATCTACTGCAATTTTACCATTTTCGGCCTCCAACAGTTCTGCTTGAGGTAAAAGTCCTTTTACAATTGTTTTGGCAAGCATCATATTCACGGGGTTGTCTTCCACGATTAGCACTTTTAGAGCTTCTTTCGTTAAATAAGGCAGGCTTTCCGAGCTTTCTGAATCGATGGTATTGACACTATCTAACTGAGAAAGCGCATTGAATAAGGAGTTGATTCCGAGGGGCTTCATCAACCTTTGTTTTACTTTATATTTCTTGCAAGCTTCAATAATCTCTTGATTGTCGGATGAGCTACATAAAAGTAAAATGTCTTGCTTGTCGGGAGTATAGTCTGATAGTTTTCTGATATGTTTGATGCTTTCCAAACCATCCATGTATGGCATGTGATAGTCCATCAGGATGAGGTCGTATTTACGTCCTTCTTTCAAGAAATCTAATGCCTGAATTCCGTTTTCGGCTTGGTCTGAGGCAATCGACTTAATGGCCAGCATGTCTTTTAGGATATGTCGGTTATTGGCATTATCGTCTACAATCAATACTTTTTGTAGTTTCTCAAGGTTTTCCCATTGGAGAGGTTCTCCCTGTTCTGCTTTTACGATTATCTCAAAATAAAAGGTACTTCCAAATCCTTTTTGGCTATGGAGTTGCAATTTACTTTCCATTAAGCCTAATAGTTTGTTGGATATGGTTAAGCCCAGGCCTGTACCTCCAAACTTGCGAGTGGTAGACTCATCTTCTTGAGAAAAAGCATTGAAAATTTTTGTTTGATTCGATTCGTCTATACCGATACCTGTGTCGCGAACAGCGAATGTAAATAACCATTCGTCTTCGTTGTAGGTTTTTTGGGCTTCTACTTTCAACTCTACTTCGCCTTGAGACGTAAACTTAACGGCATTGCCTAATAGATTAACAAGTATTTGACGTAATCGAACGGGATCGGTCCAGATAAATCTTGGGATATCATTCGAAATATTTAGTAAAACTTCAAGCTTTTTACTGTCAGCCTGAAAGGCAATCATGCTGATGATTTGATTACCTAAATCAAAAATGTCAGTTTTTTCGATGGATAATTCTAGCTTTCCTGCTTCTATTTTTGAGAAATCGAGAATATCGTTAATAATATCTAACAGCGAATGTGCCGATTGCGAAACCGTCGACATATACTTACGTTGTGTTTCTTCGAGCTTGGTTTTCATCAACAAGTCAGAAAATCCGATAATTCCATTGAGGGGCGTACGGATTTCGTGGCTCATATTGGCCAAAAATTCAGACTTGGCTCTTGCGGCTTGCTCTGCAAGTTCTTTTGAGTTTCGAAGCGAAAAGGCAAATCGATAGCTTAGGATTAAATTTTGGAAAAAGATAAAACCCAAATATCCCATCGAAAAATAAATCGGATAATACTCAATAATTTGATAATGACCAAGTATACTCAGACTAATAGCAAGTCCAAAAAAGGCAAGACTCAGTATTGCATAAATTGAGCCTTGTCGTTTATTAAGGAAAGCCCTAAACACGGTGAGAATATTGTATCCCACAAAGACTAAAACCAAGTAATAAAAGAGATTAGCACTATAGGTAAATACATAGACAGGTGCTATGAGCATCATTACGAAAAAGGCTAAACTAACCCCCGCCATAAAGTAGATAAATAGGTCGCCTGTTTCGGCTGGATATAATTTTCTTAAAAATAAACTAAAAATAAATATTCCCAAAAACATAGCTCCATACTCGAAATGGATTGTCAAATGCCAATCCAAATTTGGGAACAAGTGATGAAGAAAATAAAGATTGTCGACCCCAATTATCCGATATACAAAAAACAAACAGAAAATACCGAAGTAAAGCACTTCTTTTTCGTGCTGTCCCATAAAATAAAGCCCCAAAAACAATAAGCCTCCCATTACGAGTATACCTGTGAGTAACATATCAGAGGCCAACTCCAACTCACGTTCGTTGTATACACGTGAAGGAGTACCCACCTTAATTGCTCGGGAAGCCCCTCCCTTATAATGATCAAAATTGGCAATTTGAATCACCAAGTCGAGTGTGTCTTTGGTAACTGGATATACCTGTACTTGAGGCAACCAATGCGGTTTATAATGTCGTATATCTTGGCCAACGATACCATTGTGAGCAAGTTCCGTATTATTAATCCAAAAACGATAACTAGAGTACACTGAGGGGAGCGAAAAGGCTAAAACAGGATTTTTTTGAGCATTAACTATCAGCTGCGTGTGATAGGTGGCATAGCCAAACGCTTTATTGGAATCGTGTAATTGCTGGTGGTCGTTCCAAACCTTGTTGAATTCAACAAAATAGTCTGGTTTGTGTTGTTTTACTTGAGATAAAGTATAAAGTTTTTTCCAATAAAAAGCCCACTCTCCATTCAGCGAAATAGGAGCGTGTTCATTAAGATTTACACTTCTCAAATCTTCTTGTCCTGAGTTTATAGCGTAAATTTTGTCAAAAATAGTAAGTATGCAAATCGTAAGTACTAATCTCCTGAGAATAGAGTTATACTTAGTTTTCCTACTCAAGAACTTCATAGTCGCTTGGTTAGATTGTTTTTTAATTTACTAAAGTAAAAAGAAGTAATGAGTTTAGCGTATATCAGTTATTGAAATGTATTTATAATCAAAAGATTACAAACAAAATGTGCTACAGATATATTGGTAATTTAATATTTTCTTTTCTACTAAAGTAATCGTGCAAAATTAGATCTAAGTTGTTTGTTTAGGCACTAGGCAAAGTGTTTTAAAATCTTTTAATCACTACATACATGTTGTGTCCAAAGTCCACCGCCGAAAGCTCAAAACTTATTTCATACTCAGATTAAATATAAAGTAATGGTTACGGATGAGTCAAAAGTGCTCCCTTTATTTCTGCAATTGTATTGTAAAATACGTCGTTTATATGATATAAACTAATTTCGTGCCAATATTTTGTAGGCTGAGGTTTGAAAAACATCAATTAATATGAGAAACTGCGGTGTATTATTTTCAAATAATCTAGGTGTCAAAACAATCGATTTCAAATTTTAATCCACTTTTACAAGAGCTGTAGTTACCACTTGAGCCATTGCTTCAGCCGAATCACAACTTACCAAGTGTCGGAACGGATGGAGTAAATGTTCTCCATAAAAATTTTCTATTTCGGCCTGATAGTTCATACTATAGATACTATTGCAAAGCCAGAGCTGAAAATGTTTTTTTCGAACATCAAATAACACGATTGGATTAATCTGATTGGGTTGTTGCTCAAAACAAATTAGCATAAGTGGATGGTCCAAAAGTCCCAAACCGTTGAGGGATGGCACCAAGTTGGCATCAAAATACTCATAATGATATACGGCGCTAATTTGCCCAGTCTGCTCAATCAAAGCCTGTAGCTCAGCCAAGCGTTGCTGGATTTCTACTAGTGGGGTGTTTTGAGCTGAAAAAGTTGAAATTGGATACCATTGGCTATCTCTATAATCAAGAAACTCAAGTGCCGTTTTGGCAAGATCTAACTTGTAATCAAACAACTTGTATCCAGGTACAAAATACCCAGGGTAAAAGAAGGTCAGTCCTCGTTTGATACAGAAATCCATTTTCAAAAACATAAGGTATTTTCCCAAGCTATGTTTTTTGTAATCGGGATCATAGAAGCACGAAATTCCTGCACAACTCTCGAGTCCTAAATCAAAAAAACCTGTTGCAATCAGCTTTTCTTGGTCGTATACATTAACTTCATAGGCATTGAAGATATCTCTTTTGCTGTTGTTGAAGAGTAATTGCTCTAACGAAGTGGATGTTTCGAAGGTGATATGACTTCGATATTTATCAAATAGCGTTTCCTGAATGGGTTTGATTTTGGCAGGTTGTATCTCCACCTCAAACTTACTATTAAGCTTATAAAGTTTGTTTTTAGTGTTAGGAAATTCGGCCTCGTGCAGGTTAATTCTCAGCCACAGCGCGCTATAAAATACGTGATTAAATTTTAAGAAGTTTGTGGTAAAAATACTTTGCCCCATTCTAAACCACCCATCGGCCAAATAATGGTCAAGCTCTTGTGGATCAATGAATAAGGGGTTTTCTATTTCTGCAAACATCTTTAAATAATAGTCGTTAAAAAACAAAATTAAGGATTTTACTCTAAAAACTCATCATGCCACTATAGTAAGAAAAGTATTGGCTAGGTATTTTATACAAAATAATGCAGTTTTCGAAACCTTTCCCTAGCCAATAACCCTCTCTGAGTCTACTGTAATGCTTGTCCTTCAAACTCAATGCCATCCCAACCAAACTCCATAAAGTTGCGAATGTTTTGGTGGTCGGTACCTTCTGGGTTCAATAATACGTCGTTGCGATAAAACGCACCAAAGCAGGCTAATGTTTCAGCTTTATTCAAATCATTGAGTTTAGCAAAAGAAAATACTTTGCATGAGCCAGAATTTTGTCCTGCTTCATTAACGGTATTTCCGTTTCTAAATTTTGTTGGAGTAAAAGCGTAGTTGGCGTCAATTACTGCGATAACTTCCTGAAATTCGATATCATCAGGAGCGGTTTTAATTTTACTAAGTAAAGAATTAACAGACATGATTCATTTGTTTTTGGTGTGAAGATAAAATATGAAAACAAGAAATGCTATTTACAAAACAAATCTTAGGGTATAAGATGCACAAGAATTAAAACCAAATAAAATTCAGTAAGGAGGCTTTCAGCATTCAGTAAAAACCTATCTATAGTTACCCAAAAACAATTTAACACTCTTTGCCTCGTGCCTGTAGCCTAGTCTCTAAACACAAAACTTAAATCTAATTCTACACGATTAACTAAAGAGACGTTATTAGTTACCAGTATATCAGTTATTTTAATATATTAATAATCAAAAGGTTATCCTCAATTTTTGCCTTTGAGATACTAGTGATTTAATCTTTCCTTCTACTTACCTAAGTTAATAGGCAAAATAAAATTTGAGATTGTGCTTAGGCTTTCAGATAATGGCGTTCGGCGGTGGGCTTTTTAAAAAAAGCATAGCTGTGGTTATTAAAAAGCATTTTAACACTCTTTGCCTTGTGCCTGTTGCCTAAAACACAAAACTTAAACCTAATTCTACACGATTACCTAAGT